>DATKJG010000001.1:0-8930 GCA_035543215.1 Phycisphaerales bacterium
CCACAGCACGGCGATCGCTCCGACGCCCGGCCGTGCCAGCAGGATCCCGCCGAACGCGATCGAGCACAGTCCGGCAAGCACCAGCAGCCACTCATTGGTGAGGTACTTGCGCAACTGGATGGCGGCGGTGATCTCCATCACGCCGCGCATGATCGCCCAGAAGGCGATGATGTACAGCAGGATGATCGTGGTGAGGCCGGGATAGAAGAACGTGACCACTCCCGCGCCGATGCCGAGAAGTCCCCACAACACGAATTCCCACCATCGGCCCTTTGGAGCCGCGCCGGAGATCGCTGCGGTCAACGAGAACACGCCATCCACGATGGCGTAGGCGCCGAACATGATGACCAGCATCGCCAGCGTCAGGCCCGGCCAGACGAGCGCGATGATCCCGAACGCGATCGCGATCACGCCGCGCAGGGCAAACGTCCACCAGTTCTTCGCCAGAAGCTCGAGCATGACGTGCTCCCTTCAGATTGAGGTTGGCGGTACGCGCGCCACGATCGCGCCGCTGATCGACCCGGCCTATAGAGAGGCCGCCCTATTCCGATGAAACGCATGGCCGATGGCCTGTCGCGCGGCCGCGAAACCGCTGCGAACTGGCCGATCACGAGCCACCGTAAGCGCTCCGGGCGGGATTCGAACACGCGACCTGCCGCTTAGAAGGCGGCTGCTCTATCCAGGCTGAGCTACCGGAGCATCGCGTCAAGTGTAGCCGACGCTGCGCCTCGCGAAGTCCGTGCGGACTCTCGCGGCGGCTTACTGGTCAGCGCTGTCGCTCCGGTCTTCGCTCCCACGCGCCGTCCTTCGACTTGTACGCGTGGCCGGCGGGCAGATGCTCGTACATGTCCTTCGCCGCGTCGCGCGCAACTTGATCGGCGCTGGCCTTGTCGACCTTGCCGGCGATCTGGTCGTACATCGCGCGGCGATCGCGGTTCTCCTGCTCGATGAGCCGCTGCACGTCCTCATCGCCCTTGCCTCGAATGGCTTCGAGATAGCCTTCGAAAGTCTCGCCCACGACGCCGTCCTTCTTCAGGCGCGCGATGCGATCAGCCCGATCCTCATCGCGCTTCGGGATCCAGCGGCTCTCGTCAATCTTGAGATAGTGCCGGGGGTCGGCCTTCTCGAAGTTGCGGCGGCCGTTGCGCTCGGCCACGACGCGCGGCGGCACCTTCTTCTCGCCTTCATCCACGCGCTCGGCGATCAGGTCGTAGAGCGCCTTGCGATCGGCGTTCTCGTCCTCCAGCAGTTGACGCTCGACCTTCGAGAGCAGCCGCTGATCCAGGGCCTCGAGAAGGCCGTTGTAGGTCTCGCCGATCAGACCACGGTCCTTGAGTTCGTTCATCTGATCGAAGCGGGCTTCGAATCGCTTCTTGAGTTCAGCCCGCGTCGGATCGTCTTCACTACGGTGGCGATCATCCTGGTTGCCGCCGCCCTTACGATCCGTTTCCTTCGGCGGTTTGTCAGCGGTCAGCGCCTGTGCGGCGACGGGCTGCGCTGCGCACGCCACCGCTGCGAGCGCCAGCACGCCGAGCAGGCGTCGAAGCGAGGGGCGAAGCAAAGTTGGAATCGTCATGAGCGTCATGGCTGCCCTCCTGCAGGCGTGGCCGGCGAAGCCGCCGGCTGCGTGGCCGGCGCGGTGGCCGGCGTTTCCTCCACATCCTCGAAGAACTCATCGAGTTCGCGATCGACCTTGAGATTGATGTCCAGCGTCATGTGAATCGGCTTGACCTCGATCGGATCGACAGCGATTTCGTGTTTGCAGCCCGCGCCGGCGGCGAGGCACAGCGCAACGGTGGATGCTCGGAACGTGGGGGATCGTGTATTCACTCGAACATGCCTCCGTTGGGTAAGACACGCCGGGAGCAGGCGTATTCCACTCATGGCGTGGCGTCCTGCGGCGCACCAGCCGTCGGAATCGCCGGTCTGCGTGGCCGAATTCGCAGATCGCGCATTCGATCCACAGCAGAATATTTGTCCAGCACTGACTGCAGGCTTGCAGCAAAGTGCCCAATGTTGATGACGAGTCCCGAGAACTCCTGCGGCTTCTCGCCACGCCGGCCCTTGCCCTGCAGCTCCGCCCGCAGGATGGTATCGCGGCCATCGGGAACGAAACCCAATTGCAGGTTCGTGTACCCCAGATCCTCCAGGGCCGCGATGATGCGATCCTTCACGGTTCGCAATCGCTCATCGATGCCGAAACGCGGATCGGCCTGCTCGAGCAGCTCATCGATCGCGGGAGCATCGTGAATCCGTACATAGCCCGTGGGCGGGACTGCCGTGAGCGAGCCGGCGGTGAACTGGATACGCGGCTTGGCGCGCGGGTTCCAATCCACCGCAATCTGACCCTGCAAACGCCCCTGACCATCAGCCCGGTCGCCGGTCAGCAAACGCAGCCAGAAGTCGAGATCGACGTTGTCACAGGAGATGGTCGTGGCGATGCGCGGCTGGGCGAGATCGATCGTCGCCGGCGACGCCTCGTAGTGCCCGCCATCGTTCATGAACCATCGCGCGCCCTGAACCTGCAGCAGGCCTGATTCGTCAAGTTCGAAATCGAGTTGCCCGGTGTTGATATCGAGTTCGCCGCTGGTTGCCGAGTCGACGCGGATGCGCTGCGGGCCGTCGGTGCTGAGGGGCGAAAGGGAATCGAGGACCACGGTTCCCGTCGCGGACACGATGGCCAGCGGCCAGTTGACATCGGCCAGCGAGACGTCATCGCCGCGCAGCGTGATGCGCGGCTGAGTGCGGCCGCCGGCCAGACTGAAGCGGGCATCGACCGAAGCGCGGCCGGCGGATTCGATCTCGCCAAAGGCCGGCCACAGGCTCTTGATCAGCGGCGCGCTCTCGAGCGCGAACGCCGGCTGCGTCACGTCGATCGTGCCAGCGGTGCTCTCGCCGCTGAAATCGATGTCAATCGCGGCGGTCAGAGGGACCGTGGTAATGAGCGGCCAGCCGGCATCGGCACGCAGCCACGAGCCGTCGTACGTGAATGAAGCCTCGAAGCCGGGGACCATCTCGCCCTCGACCAACACATCGTGGCTCGTGACATCGCCACGAAGGCCGCCGCTCGAATCGGCAATGGCTGAGGCGTCGAACGGCACGACGATCGACTGTCCGGCCGCATCGAGCAGCAGCCGGCCGTCGCGTAATGTCACAGCATCAAATGGCATCGCCTGGGGGGCGCTCGACGTGCGCGGCGGCAGCGTGAAGCCCCACCTGATGCCATCGCGATCAGCGGCCACGCGCCACTCGAAATCCCGCATCTCGATGTCGATGACGCGGCCTTTCAACAGTTCCCCAAACCGATAGCGCACATCGACGCGCTCCGCGCGCAGCCACAGATCGCGACCGAGTTCCATGTTCCGCAGCGTCAGGCGCGAGAGGCCGATCGATCCGATCTCGAAGTGGCGATGGTCCGGCTCGTACTGTCGCAGCAACGCGTCGATTCTCTGGCGAGCCATTTCCGGAACGATGAAAAACCATGCCGCGGTTGCGAGCAGCGCCAGCGCGATGACGCACGCAAGCATCGCCCGCAGCAGGCGACGCCACAGCCGGCGCGGCGGATTGGTGCGCGGCTCACTCACGACGCTGAGCATAGCGCATCGCCCTGCAACTCCAATGTGCCTGCCTTAGGCCGTCTTCTTCGGCTTGAACATCCGGAAGAGTTTCGTCACCGGGTCGTAGAACTCATCCACCACGCGCTCCTTGAGCGGGATGATGCCGTTGTCGGTGATGTGGATGTGTTCGGGGCAGACCTTCGTGCAGCACTTGGTGATGTTGCAGTAGCCGATGCCGAAGTCCTGTTTGAGTTCGGGGATGCGGTTCGCCGTGTCGAGCGGATGCATCTCCAGCGATGCGACGTGAATAAGGAAGCGCGGGCCGATGAACTCATCGTGCTTCTTGTGATCGCGCAGCACGTGGCAGACGTCCTGGCACAGGAAGCACTCGATGCACTTGCGGAACTCCTGCACGCGATCAATGTCCCCCTGCTGCATGCGCCAGCCCCCTGCCTTCGTCTCGTCCGCAGTCTGCGGTCGTGGCTGGAACTTCCTGATCCGCTTCTTGATCTCGAAGTTCCAACTGACATTGGTGACGAGGTCCTTGATGAGCGGGAACGCCTGCAGCGGCTCGATGATCACGGGCATGTCGAGATTGACCTGGTCAAGCCGCGTCATGCACAAGAGGCATGGCTTGCCGTTGATCTCCGCCGAGCACGAGCCGCACTTGCCGGCCTTGCAGTTCCAGCGCACCGCGAGGTCGTTGGCGTGCTGGGCCTGGATCGCGTGCACGGCGTCGAGCACCACCATGCCCTCGGTGACTTCGATGGTGTAGTCCTGGAAGCGGCCGCCGGACTTGTCGCCGCGCCAGATGCGGAACGTCGCCATGCGCTTGCCCGGTATGGGCGCATCTCCGACGGAAGGTGCGGCGTTCGTCTGTCCGATCGTGGGTGACACCATGGGATTACTCGGTCACTGTCGGGGGCTCATCGGTCTCCTGACCGAACCATAGCCAGTAGCCGTCGGGATCGCGCACCTCGAATTCCTTCATGCCGTAGATCGTCACGCGCAGGTCGGTCACGTCCACCCCGCGGCTGCGGAATTCCTCGTGCAGCGCGACGACGCCATCGGGATTGATGTAGAAGACCTGGTAGTCCTTCGACTTGAGCGGCACATCGCGAATCACCCGGTCGCGCGGCGGGGCGTTGAACATGATGTCCACGCCATCGCGATGCAATTCGCACCACACGACAGGATCGCCGAACGTGCTCGTGACGCGGAAACCGAGTTTCTCGCTGTAGAACCGGATGGTGCGCGGCAGATCGACGACCGAAAGCATCGGCCGCAGCGTTGCCAATCGTGGTCGGGTCGCCTGCATCACTTGTTCGCCTCGATCACCTTCTTCAACTCATCCGGAATGGGCCGCAACGGCTGGCGATGAAGTTCCATCTCGCCGTTCGCCTTCCGGCGGATGATGGTGTTGTGGTTGCCGAAGTTGGCGTCGTCTTTCTTTGGATAGTCCTCGCGGTAGTGCCCGCCGCGCGACTCCTTGCGGTCCAGGCCTGAGAGCGCGAGGGCTTCGCTCACCGTCAGCAGGTTCTGCAGGTCCAGCGCGGTGTGCCAGCCGGGGTTGTACTCACGGCTGCCGGGCGCGCGAACGTCCCTGGCCCGCTGCCGCAGCTCGCGCACCTTCTGCAGCGCGATCTGCATGTCCTTCTCGTTGCGCACGATGCCAGCATGGGCGTGCATGGCGTCCTGCAGCGCGTATTGAATCTCGTAGGGGTTTTCTCCCCCACGATCCTGTCGTTCGATCGGCGCCAGCGCGCTGCGCGCGGCGGACTGGATCTGATCTTCCGGCGGCTTCTTCGCCGTGTTCTCCTTCGCGAACGTCGCCGCGTACTCGCCAGCCCGCTGGCCGAAGACGATGAGATCGCTCAACGAGTTGCCGCCCAGCCGATTGGCGCCATGCAAACCCGCAGCCACTTCGCCCGCTGCGAACAGGCCGGGCACGGTGGACATCTGCGTGTCGCCATCGACCATGACTCCGCCCATGACGTAATGCGTGGTCGGGCCGACTTCCATCATCTCCTTGGTGATGTCCACACCGGCGAGCGTGATGAACTGGTGGTACATGCTCGGCAGTTTCTTCTTGATGTGCTCCTCCGACTTGGCGCCGAGTTTCTCCCTGATCCACGCGATGTCGAGATACACGCCGCCGTGCGGCGAGCCGCGCCCGGCCTTCACCTCGCGCATGATGCAGCGGGCGACGTGATCGCGCGTCAGCAGTTCCGGCGGGCGGTTGGCGCTCTTGTCGCCGATGACGTAGCGCCAGCCTTCCTCCGGATCCTTGGCCGTCTGATTCTTGTAGTTGTCGGGCACGTCATCGAACATGAAGCGGCGGCCGTCTTTGTTCTTGAGCACACCGCCCTCGCCGCGCACGCCCTCGGTCACGAGGATGCCGCGCACGCTCGGCGGCCAGACCATGCCGGTCGGGTGGAACTGCACGAACTCCATGTCCATCAGGTCCGCACCGGCGCTGTACGCCAGGGCCTGGCCGTCGCCTGTGTACTCCCAGGAATTGGAGGTGATTTTGTACGCCTTGCCAATGCCGCCCGTGGCGAGTACCACGGCCTTCGCGGTGAAGACGCGAAAGCGGCCGAGTTCGCGGTCGTAGCCGAAGCAGCCGATCACGCGGGCCTTCGGATCGCCCGGTGTGCCATCCTGCAGCAGCGTCAGCGCGGTGTGTTCCATGTAGACGTTCATGCCCTGGTGCACGCCGTGATCCTGGAGCGTGCGGATCATTTCCAGGCCCGTGCGATCGCCGACGTGGGCCAATCGCGGATAGCGATGCCCGCCGAAGTTGCGCTGCAGGATGCGTCCGTCCTTCGTGCGATCGAATACCGCGCCCCATGCTTCGAGTTCGCGCACACGGGCCGGGGCTTCCTTGGCGTGCAGTTCCGCCATGCGCCAGTTGTTGAGGTACTGCCCGCCGCGCATCGTGTCCGCGAAGTGCACCTCCCAGCCATCGCGATCATCGACGTTGGCCATCGCCGCGGCCATGCCGCCCTCGGCCATGACGGTGTGGGCCTTGCCCAGCAGCGACTTGCAGACGAGGCCGACGCTGCAGCCGGCAGCGCTCGCTTCAATCGCCGCGCGCAACCCCGCGCCTCCTGCCCCGATCACAATGACGTCATGCTCGTGCAGCGTGTAACCGAGATCCCCGGGCATCAGATGAGCCTCCAGTCCGACCAGATGCCCATCGAGCACAGCCGAATGTAGATGTCGGTGAAGCCCACCCAGAAAAGGCTTACCCACGCCCATTGCATGTGACGTTCGTTCAGGCACGTCACGCACTTCCACGCCTTGTATCGCGCGGGATTGGCGGAGACACAATCGTTTCTGCCGCCGATGACGTGCCGCAGCGAGTGGCAGCCGAAGGTGTACATCGCCAGCAGGAACGCGTTGAGCGTCAGCACGATCGAACCGACTCCCACGCCGAACTTGCGCGAGGTCACGTGGCCGGCGGCATCAGTCTGCACGAAGATGTAGGAGATGATGGCGTCGTATGAAAGGATGAAGATGAAGATCACCGCGAGGTACATGAACCAGCGGTGAATGTTCTGGATGACCAGCGGGCCCTTCTGCTCGCCCCAATACGTGCCGCGCGGCTCGCCCACGGCGCAGTTGGGGGGGTCGCCCCAGAAGGCCTTGTAGTACGCCCCGCGGTAGTAGTAACAGGTGATGCGGAAGCCGCCTGGCATCCAGAGGACCAGCAGCGCGGGCGTGATCGGGATGAATCCCAGCAGCAGTTTGGGCAGCCACGATGGCCATTCGCCAAGCCACGCGTGATGGATGGGCACCGAACCCTCGCGCGAGGAATCGACCCACAGCGGTGGCGAGTACATCGGCGAGAGGTACTGACTCCGCCAGCCGTCCTCGGCGATCTGCGCCGCCGAGCCCTCAAAGTAGTAGTGATTGCCCTGCAATGCCGCCCACGTCGAGTACACGATGAACGACAGGAAGTAGATCAGCGTGATGGCAGGCATCACCCACCAGTTGTCGCGGCGGGTGGTAGCGAGAAATCCCCGCTGCTGCGGTTGCGGCAGCGACTGCGGAAGCGAAATCGTAGCGCGAGACATGTGGGTCTCGATTCTAGCGGCCGCCAACCGCGTCCGCACGCGCACCGAAGTGGCCAAAAACGCATCACGCACGGCGCTGGGCCGTGCGTGCAAAACAAGAAGCGAGGCGGACGGGACTCGAACCCGCAACCACCGGCGTGACAAGCCGGTACTCTAACCAATTGAGCTACCGCCCCGGATTCGGATGGGGACCGAGTAATGTAGCAGCCTTGACGCGCGGGTCAAGCGATGAGAGGCGCCGTGCGTTTCACGGCATTTCGAGAGCACTTGACGGGGGCCGAGGCCGGCCCGGCTCGCTGCGTGCTACTTCGCGTCAATCCAGTTTTCGCTCCACGCCGCTCCCACCACCAGAGGCACCTTCAGCGTCATCGCCTTCTGCATGCGCTCGCGCACGAACGCCATCGCTTCGTCCGCGACGCTGCGCGGCGACTCGAAGACCAGTTCATCGTGAATCTGCAGCAGCATGCGCGTGCGAGCAAGCGCCTCACTGACTCCGGCAGACAGGCTTGAGCCAGTCTGCCCGGACTCGCCAAGCGCCCGCTCGATGTCGATCATCGCGATTTTGATCAGGTCCGCAGCTGAGCCCTGCACCACCGTGTTGATCGCGTAGCGCTCGCCCAGCGCCCTCGTCGCCGGATTATTCGAATGAATCTCGGGGATTGGCCGCCGGCGACCGAACACCGTCTCGACGTAGCCCTTGTCCATCGCCTGGTGAATGCACGCTTGCAGGAACTTCGCGATGCCGCTGTAGCGATGCTTGTAGTCGGCGATGATCCGCCCGGCCTCCTCGTTGGTCGTCTCCGTCCCCGCCAACTGCAGGCGCCGGGCCAGGCCGAAGGGGGTGATGCCGTAGATGATGCCGAAGTTGACCATCTTCGCGCTGTTGCGCTGCGTCGCGGAGACCTCGGCTGGCGGCACATCGAAGACTTCCGCCGCCACCGCCGTGTGAATGTCGAGACCCTTGTGAAAAGCATCGATCAACGCCGGGTCGTCGGCGAGATGCGCGAGCAGCCGCAACTCGATCTGCGAATAGTCGGCGGTGATCAGCACGTTCGGCTCGTCGCGATCGAGTGCGCCGACTGAACTTCCGCTCGCCTGATTGGACGGGGCTGGTGGCCGCGTTCGTGCCCGCCACTCGGAAGCGGCGACCGATGCGAAGAGCGACGCTGAACCCGCCTCCCTTCTGCCTTCTTCCACGGAGGAAGCGGCGCTCGCCTCGCGCTCGAAGCCGTTCAACCAGTTGCGCTGCGTCGTCTCCGCCACGAATGCCCGGCGAATCTCGCGCCCGACATCG
>DATKJG010000002.1:0-4956 GCA_035543215.1 Phycisphaerales bacterium
GCCTTGGCGACTACAATCTTCCTGCCATGCCGTACTACAGCAAACTCGGCCAACTGCCGCCCAAGCGTCATACCCAGTTTCGCCGTCCGGACGGGGCGCTGTACTCCGAGGAGGTCTTCGGCACCGAGGGCTTCGTCGGCCCGACGTCGACGCTCTATCACATTCATCCGCCCACGCAGGTGACAGGCTGGAAGGCGATGTACTCGACCAAGGCCGAATACGTCGAGACCGACGTCATGCGCATGCGGCACGTGCGCTCGGCTCCGATGAAGCCCAAAGGCGATCCGATCACCGGCCGCGTCGTGCTCTTCGGCAACAGCGACTGCGAGATGTCGATCTGCATGCCCGCCGACGCGATGAACTACCACTACAAGAACGCGATGGGCGATGAGTGCATCTTCATCCATCACGGCTCGGGCACGGTGTATTCAACCTTCGGCACGCTGAAGTTCGGGCCCAAGGACTACATCATCGTGCCCAAGGGCGTGACGTACCGGATGGTGTTCGACAAGCGCAAGGGCGATGGACCGGAGGACAAGTTCCTGGTCATCGAGACGGCGAACGGCTCGCATATTCGGCCGCCGCCGCGCTACATTTCGAAATCGACGAGCCAGTTTCTCGAGCACGCGCCGTATTGCGAGCGCGACCTGAAACTGCCGCAGGTGCCGCTGACCTATGACGAGGCGGGCAAGTTCGAGGTCCGAATCAAGGCCCGCGACAGCGTGCATTCCTACATCTACGACTATCACCCGCTCGATGTCGTGGGCTGGGATGGTTGCTACTACCCGTACATATTCAACATCGACGATTTCAGCCCGATCGTCGGCAAGCACCACATGCCGCCGCCCACGCATCAGACCTTCGAGGCGCACAACTTCGTGATCTGCTCATTCTGCCCGCGCCTGCTGGATTTCCATCCGCAGGCGATTCCCGTGCCGTACAACCACTCGAATCTCGACAGCGATGAAGTGCTGTACTACGTCGAAGGCAACTACAAGGCGCGCAAGGGGATTGAGTCGGGCTCGTTCACGCTGCATCCGCAGGGCATTCCGCACGGCCCGCATCCCGGCACGGTCGAGGCGTCGCTGGGCGCGACGTTCACCAACGAACTGGCGGTGATGTGCGACACCTTCCGACCGCTGTATCCCACGAAGGCAGCGCTGGGCCTCGATGATCCGAACTATCCCAAGAGCTGGGAAGGGGAGCACTTCCCCAAGTCGATCGGCCAGCATCACCCCAACGGCGAGCACAAAGCGACGGCGCCCGCGACGCCGGATGCGCCGGCGGTGAATACGTGGACTTGACCGCGTCGAAGAGACGAAGACACTGAGAGACGGAGCGACGAAGTGATTGCGACCACTCCGTCTGTTCATCTCTTCGTCTCTCCCACCCCGTTATCATCCGCTGATGCTCCAAGAGGATTACCAATTCGCGCTCGACGGCTTCTGTGGCCCGCTGGATCTGCTGCTGTACCTGATCCGCAAGGCGGAAGTCGATGTGCACGACATTCCCATCGCGAAGATCACCGATCAGTATCTCGCGTTCCTGAAACAGGCGTCCGACATCGACATCGACGTCGCCGGCGAATTCCTTGTGATGGCCGCGACGCTCATCGAGATCAAGTCGCGCACGCTCGCGCCGCCGCCGAAGGAAGGCGAGGGCGAAGGCGAGTCGACGGCTGATGCGGCAGGCGTGGGCGGCCTGGAAAGTGCCGACCCGCGCTACGAACTGGTGCAGCAACTGCTGGCCTACCAGAAGTATCGCATCGCCTCGGACGATCTCGATCACAGGCGGATCGCATTTCTCAATCGCTTCCCACGCAAGCCGGCCCGGGCTGACGTCGATGCCGCGCGTGAAAGCGCCGAGCTGGTCGAACTCGAACTGGAGGATGCGCACGTCTTCGACCTCTCGGAAGCGTTCGAGCGCATCATGGCGTCGATCGACTTCGGCAAGTTCGGCGACCACATGGTCGAGATGGACGAAACCCCCATCGCGCTGCACCAGGAGGACCTCATTGATCGCCTGATGCGATCCGAATCGCGAAGCTTGACGCTGCAGGAGGCTTTCGAGGGCGCGACGGCGGGCAAGCGCATCGGCCTGTTTCTGGCCACGCTGGAACTGACGCGCCAGCGGCGCGTGACCGTCGTGCAGAACGAAATCGACAGCGCGATCGAATTGGTTCTGAACGAGGACCCGACCGACGTGCTGGTCATCGATTCCGACGAAATCGCGCACTACCGCGAACGCCATCCCACCACATGAGCGCCGTGGCTAATCACTCAGACCCGCCGCGCGACGCAATGCCATCAATTCCGACGGCGTGAGTTCCCGCCATTGCCCCGGCTGCAAGCCGCGCAATTTCAACGGCCCCATGCGCACGCGCCGCAGTTTCTTCACGTTGTGGCCGAACTTCGCCAGCATGCGGCGAATCTGCCGATTGCGGCCTTCCTTGAGTTCCATCGTCAACAGTGTGCGATCGCGATCGCGCTTCTTCAGCCGCAGGCGCGACGGTGAAGTGCGCACGCCATCGCGCTCGCCTTTGCTGACGCGTTTTTCGTTGAGGAAGATGCCATTCTCGAGTTTGCGAACATCGTGTTCCTCCAAGGCGCCGCTGACGACGACTTCGTATGTCTTGTGCACCTCGTGCTTGGGGTGCGTCAGGCGATTGGCGAGTTCGCCGTCATTGGTCAGCAGCAGCAGACCGGAGGAATCCATGTCGAGCCGGCCGACCGGATACAGCCGCGCCTTGGAGGGATGCTCGACGAGGTTGAGCACGTGCGGCCGGCCTTCGGGATCTTCGGTGGTGGTGACGAAGCCGCGCGGCTTGAAGAGCATGATGTAGACGTGGGGCTCATGCGCCCTGATGCGCTTGCCATCGACGGTGATGTGATCGGACTTCGGATCAACCCACGCCGGCAAGGTCGAAACAAGATGGCCGTTGACGCGCACCGAGCCGGCTTCGATGAGTTCCTCGCATGCGCGGCGGGAGCCCACGCCCGCCTCGGCCAGCACCTTTTGCAGGCGCGGGCCGCGCGAATCGTCGGCGAACTCATGCTGCGGCGTGGCGGCCTTGATCTTCGCCTGCTGCCGCGGCGTCATGCGCGGCGGCTTGGGAGCAGCCGGGGCGGTGGTGGATGGCTGCGGGGGCCGGCGGTCGGTGGCGGGGTTGAAGCGGCGAATCGAGGGCATGAATGAACGAAGATCGTAGGCGAATGCCCGGAACCGGCCGGTTCATTTCCGATGTCGCCGCCTCCTGCCGATAATGAGGAACCAGCTCGGTCTCAAGGGAGTCCGCCATGCTCAAGCACCGCGTCTCGCAATTCCTGCACTGGCTGCGCACGCTCATCACCGAACCGCATCACGAGTTGACGCGCTGGGAAAGGGCGGTGCGCTACTCCTACGAGTTGTGCCTGCACGGCTGGCGTGCCCTGCAGCGTGATGACGCCTGGCAGATGTCGGCGGCCTTGGCCTATCGCACGCTCTTCGCACTGCTGCCGGTGGTGATCGTCTCGAGCATCGTCTTCCGCGGCCAGAGCACGGCTCAGATGGAGAGTTTCGGCGCCAACGTCATCCACGCCATCGGTCTGGACAAGGTTCGCATGCCGGCCGTGACGACGCCGGGCAAATCGCCCGCGGAGGTCGAAGCCGAGCGCCGGGCGGAGGATGCGGGCATTGACCACCAGCCCGCGACCACCTCACCGGCGCCAGGCGCGCCCGATGCACACGCCGAGACCAAGACCGTTGCCCTATCGGATTTCATCCAGGACACGCTGCGTCAGGCCGCCAAGATGGACCTCGCAGCCCTGGGCTGGGTGGGATTCCTCCTGGTGGTGTATTCAGCCATCAGCCTGATGGTCACGATCGAGAACTCCTTCAACAAGATCTTCGGTGCGCCCGAAGGCAGACATTGGATTCGCCGCATCCCCAGTTACTGGCTGTTGCTGACGCTCGGGCCGGCCCTGGTTGTCGGGGCGCTGTGGATCGATCGCCGCTCCAGCGCCTTCATCGAGACTGTGACCAGCTGGGGATGGATGCTGACAGCCCTTAAGATGGTCTGGGGCATGATGGTTGTGTGGGTGCTTATGTTCTTCGTCTATCGCCTGCTGCCCAACACCAACGTGCAGTCCAAGGCAGCGCTGGCCGGTTCGTTCGTGGCTGCGGTTCTGCTCTCGGCAGGAAAGGTGGGGCTCGGCGCGTATTTCGACAACGCCGTCTCGTTCAGCAACCTCTATGGCGCGCTCGGCGCGATCCCGCTGTTCATGTTCTGGGTGTACCTGATGTGGCTGGCGGTGCTGTTCGGGCTTGAGGTCGCCGCCACCGTGCAAATGCTCAAGGGCCGCCAGATCGAGGAACTCACGGAGAAGAAGCCGCAGAATGGCCTGGTGGATCCCGTGCAGGTGGTCAGCGTGATGGAGATCATCACCGAGCGCTTTGCGCAGGGCCTGGCCACGCCCACGCGCGACATCGCCGATCAGACCTGTATCGCCGAGAACCTGGTGGTCACCATGGTCGATCGCCTGGTCAGGGCCAACATCCTGCATCGTGTCGAGGGTGCGGACCAGGGCGTGACGCTGGCCCTGCCGCCCGAGCAGATCTCAGGCGAGAAACTGCTGGAGATCGGCTACGACATGGTGGACGAGGGCGGAGTGGGACGCATCTCGCCCCTGGTCGGCAAACTCCGCGAGGTGCAGAAGCGCCTGGCGGGCCAGACGACGCTCGCGGCACTGGTGCCGGCCACCATTGGTCCACAGGGTCATGCGGCCGCACATTGACCGCCGATAAATCGGTTACGATGCCGCCGTGTTGTGGTCGATCGCGCAGCGATCGCCCCGCAACGCACTGCCATCGACCAGCCGGCGCGGGCCGTGCTGGCATGGGAAGGGGAATGACGCATATCCGGCCCCGGTGCCGGCCGCCTCGTTCGATCGCCCGGCGACACGCCATGGCCGCACCTCT
>DATKJG010000003.1:0-3053 GCA_035543215.1 Phycisphaerales bacterium
GCTCCTGCTGCTGCTCGGCGGCGCGGCTCTGATCCTTGATCGAGCCGGTGCTGCGCGAAACCTGCGCATAGCCATCGGAGCCATCCTGATCGTCGGCGCGGCGCTGCTGGCGGGCTGGCGGCTGGCGTCGATCTGATCACCGTCGGCGATTCGCCTCGCTCTGCTTCGCTGTTGCTCATGGGTGTCCATCGCCGATGGAGAGGGAGCAGTAGAATGGGCTCATGAGTGACCCGGAGCCTGGAGCGAACATGCTTTCGACGACGGCTGAGAATCAGCGCCACCATCGCGATGTGCTGCCCACGACGCGGCAGTCGATCACGCACAAGTTCTCCATCGCCGGACACGAGGGCTACCTGACGATCGGTTTCTTCGATGAATCGGCAGGCCCTGATCTCGCCGGCCATCCGGGCGAGATCTTCATCAAAATGAGCAAGGAGGGCTCGACGCTCTCGGGCCTGATCCAGGGCTTCTGCCGCGCGTTCAGTCTGGCGCTGCAATACGGCCTGCCCACGCAGCATGCGTGCGACCGCTTCCGGGGCATGCGATTCGACCCGATGGGGCCGACAAGCAACCCGGAGATTCCCGAAGCGCTGAGCATTCTCGACTACGTCGCGCGATATCTCGAACTGCACTACTGCACCGCGCCGACTGGCACGGCGGCGACGTGGCGCTAATGCTGGTCTCGCACAGAATGCAAAACGACAACGGCCCGCACTGTGCGGGCCGTCGTTGTGCTTTCAAGACGGGCTGTTCAAGGCTTCGCGGCTTTGTCCTTCTTCATCGCCTTCGGTGACTTGGGCGTCTCGGGCTTCGTCTCAGCGGCTGGCTTCGCCTCCGATTCTGCACTGACCGCTTCGGCCTCGCCCTTGCGACCGCGACGGCGCTCGCCCTCAATGCCTCCAACACCGGCCTGCTTCTTCTCGATCGGGTTGCCTTCCTCGTCGATCTCCACTTCCTCCTTCGCTTCCTCCAGCACACGGTCGGCATCGACCTTTAGCGTGATGTCGGTGCGCAGGTCCTTGTCGAACTGGATCGGGACGTGGTATTCGCCCACGCGGCGGATGGTCTGGCTCAGGCGCACCGCGCGAATGCCCACGTCGTAGCCGGCCTGGGCCAGGGCGTCGGCGATGTCACGCTGGCTGACCGAGCCATACAGGATGCCCTGGTCATTACACGAGCGAACGATGGTCACCGTGACCGCGTGCATGCGCTCCAGCAGTCCCTCGCGATCCTTGCGCAATTGCGCGAGTTCGGCAAGCGCCGCTTCGCGGGCGGCCTTCAGGCGCTCGATCTTGCTGGGCGTCGGCTTCTCGGCGATCGCCAGCGGCAGGAGGTAGTTGCGGGCGAAACCCGGGCGAACCTTCACGACATCGCCGACGATGCCGAGATTTTCGACGGTCTTGTTGAGGAGCAGTTGAACCTTCTTGGCGGCCATGAGTGCGTTGTCCTTTCAGTGAAAGTGAGGAGCGGCGTGCATTTGACGCCGCCCCAGCGTCGGGATGAAGCGCCCGCAAACGCGCGGGCGAACGATACGTGACTGACTGCTGACTGCTGACTGCTGACTGCTGATCGCCTGATCAGAACGGAATGTCGTCCTCGCCGAGGGGCTCGTGCGTGGGACCGGTGTAGGTATTGGCTGGTGACTTGCTCGCGCCGGCGCCGGCCGGCGCGGCTCGACGCTGCGGCGTCTCGACGTATTCGCCGCCGGCGTTTCCGCCCGTGCTGCCCCCAGCGCCGCCTTGCGCTCCGGACTTGCTGTCGACGAACTGGAAGTTCTCGACGACAACTTTCAGTTTCGAGCGGTTGCCCCCGTCCTTGTCCTGCCACTGATCGAGCTTGAGGCGGCCTTCGAGAAAGATCGGGCGGCCCTTGCTGAACCACTTGCTGAGGTTCTCTGCGGTCTGGGCCCACGCCTCGCAATCGACGAAGGTGGTCTCCTCCTTCATCTCGCCATCGTTGCCTTTGTAGCGCCGGTTGACGGCAATGCCGAGGTTCGCCACCGCCATGTTGCCCGGCGTGTACTTGAGTTCGACATCACGGGTCAGGTTGCCCATGAGCAGGACCTTGTTGTAGTTCGGCATGGCTTGACTCCTTGCAGTTGATTGGCCGAGACTTGCGAATTAGGCTGGTATTCGTACAATGTTAGGGTAGTCAAATCAGCTCGTCGACGCAAGCGGCGTCGGCGCAGCCTGTGGATTACACGTCCTCGCTGAAGTCGTCCTCTTCGGCGACGGCCGTGGCGGTTTCGGCCTGCGCCGGAACGATTGCGGCGGCCGGCTGCGTGGCCCGCAACTTGATCTCATCAGAGAGTTGCTGGCGGCCCTCGGCGGCCTGCATCACCTCGGTGGGGACGTGGTCCGCCCGCGTGATCATGGCCCGAAGCATCTTCTCCGAGAGGCTGCAGTCGCGCTCGAGAGTGGCGAGTTTCGAGCCCTTGGCCTTGAAGTACGTCAGGAAGTAGAGGCCGCGCTTGTTGCCCTTGATCTCGTAGGCCAGGCGACGCTCGTCCCACTTCTTGAACGAGATGACCTCCGCGCCGGTGCGATTGAGGAGTTCCATCACATGATCGGAAGCGGCCTGAAGGTCGGCCACGGCTGCCTGCGGGAAGAGGAACAGGCCTTCGTACGTGTAGATGCGTTCTTGCATGATTGAGTCTCGGTGATTCGAACGTTCGATCGGGTGGTCGTATGTGTGTGCTTGATCAGGATTCAGCGGCCGCGGTCTTGCGCGCGTTGAATCGGTTCATGGCTTCATTGATGCCGCGCGTGCTCCAGCATTCGGCGGCCTGCACCGCTTCCTCGAGCGCGGGTTCGAGCGCCGCCTGCTGGTCCGGACGAAAGCGGCCGAGAACGTAGTCCTTCTGCGGAATCTGGCCCGGCTGATCGATGCCGATACGCAGGCGCGCGTACGTGGACGTGCCGAGTTTCTGCTCGACATCAGCCAGGCCGTTGTGCCCGCCAGCCGAGCCGTCAGCCCGCAGCCGGATCGATCCGCAGGACAGCGCGACATCATCGACAATGACCAGCAGGTCGGTTGCGGCATCGATCTTGTAG
>DATKJG010000004.1:0-2729 GCA_035543215.1 Phycisphaerales bacterium
GTTCTGCCAGGGGACACGGCCGATTCGCTGGCGGCGCGAGTCTTTGAACAGGAATGCCTTGCCTATCCCGAGGCGATCGGGCAACTGGCAGCCGCCTGCGAAACGCGGCGCGGCCAACGTTCGTGACAGGTACACGGATACGATCCATCCGGTGATCTGCCGGTACAAGTCTCCATGCCGCGCCACTTGACATTCGATTTCGGCCTGATTGCGTGCACGGTGCTGGCGGTCACATCGCTCGGTTCAACGTGCGCTGCCCAAGGGCTGAGCCCATCCGGTCAATCCGGCGCCTCGCAGGATGGCGCTGGAGCAAGGTCGATCGAGCGGCGCGTCTACGAGTGCTTCGTGAGTGGCGATTACGAGCAGGCCGTCGCGCTGATCAAGAAGCATCTCGAGACCTCGCCCAATGACGCCGGCATGCTCTACAACCTCGCCTGCGCGTACTGCCTGCTGCACGACTACGACAACTCGGCGTCGTCGCTGCTGAAGGCATTCAAGGCGGGGTTCAGCGACATCGAGCACATGCGCAACGACCCGGATCTGCAGGGTCTGCGAGATCATCCGACCTTCCGGCGCATTCTCGAGGAAGCCGACAAGGTCTCGACGCGCACGACGCACGATGCCCTGGCGCAATGGCGCGATGCGTACGGCACCAACGATTATCGCTATGAGACCGACAAGGAACGGCGCATCAACTACGCCGTGGCGCTGGATGACCAGTCATTCGGGCACCTCAAGGCGATGCTCGAGCGCGAAGCGGACCAGGTCAGTTCATCGCTGTTCGAAGGGCAGAAGCCCGGATACGACGTGCTGATCGCCGTGCCGACGCCGGCTGATTCCGATCGTTTCTTCGACGGGCAGGATGACATCGGCGGCATGTACCAGCATCCGACGCGGCGCCTGGTGGCGCGCGACATCGGGGCCTCGCTGCGGCACGAGTTCTTCCACGCCCTGCACTATGCTGACATGGAGCGCACGCGCCAGCGTCACCCGTTGTGGATCCAGGAAGGCCTCGCCTCGTTGTACGAGGACTACGAGATCGACTCGCGCGGGGCCATCAAGTTCATCCCCAACGATCGGCAGTTCCTGGTCAAGGCCCGGGCGAGAGCCGGAAGGCTGACCAGCTGGGAAACACTATTTCCCATGAAGGCCGAAATGTTCATGGCGCGGGCCCAGCAGAACTATCCACAGGTGCGCTCGATCTTCGAGTTCGTGGCGGACCAGGGCAAACTCGTCGAGTGGTACCGCACGTACGTCAAGACCTACGCCGATGATCCCACCAGCGCCAAGGCGTTCGAGCAGGTGTTCGGCCAACCGCTCGACGAGATCGAGCGCGAGTGGCGCAAGTGGGTGGTGCACCAGCCGGCGATCGATCTCAACATCAGGGAAGGCGATGCGGCGCTGGGGATTCGCTCCGATGAGGATCTGGCCAACGACGGGGTGATGATCACGGACGTGCTGCCGGGTTCGTCCGCTGCCCGCAGCCGGTTGCGCAAGGGAGATGTGATCGTCGCCGTCGACAACAACCCCACTCCGTCGCTCATCGATTTGCGGCGGATCATCGCGGCCAAGGAAGTAGGCGATGAGATCGAGGTCAAGGCGCGGCGCATGAGCGAGTACCTCACGGTGCGCGTCACACTGCGGCCTTTGGTTGGTGGAATGTGAGATTGGCGGGCGGACGGGGCGCAAAAAACTCACGGAATTGCCGTGGTTTGCCGCTGTCACTACAGTCCTCCAGCGCCGCTGCACGCCATGGCTGATCCCAACCGCACGTTCACCTCCGACTTCCGCCGCTTCTTCGTGCGCGGGCTCGCGGTGCTGCTGCCCACAATCCTGACGCTGTGGATCGTGGTGTACGCCTACCAGTTCGTGTATCGGACCATCGCCGAGCCGATCAATCGCGGCATCCGCTGGTGCATGCTGGAACTTTCGCCGTACTGGCAGCCGCTGCGGGCGTGGTTTGATCCGACCGAGCAGCAACTCAGCGCCGCGCTCACCACCGTGGGCACGCAGCCGCCACCGCGCGAACAGATCGTCTTCGCACTGCGCGGAGCGAACATCGAGCAATGGTGGACGACGCACTGGTACATGAATCTGATCGGCCTGGTCGTCGCCATCGTCGCGGTGTATGTGGCGGGACGACTGCTGGGCGGCTACCTCGGACGCCAGGTGTATCGACGACTGGAACGGCTCATCACCAGCGTGCCCATCGTCAAGCAGGTGTATCCATCGGTGAAGCAGGTGGTGGATTTCTTCTTCGCAGAGGATCGCACTCGGAAATTCAACCGAGTTGTGCTGTGCGAATACCCGCGCAAGGGCGTCTGGGTGATGGCTTTCGCGACCGGCCCCGCGTTCAAGCGCGTCGAGGATATGGTCGGCGAGTCGCTGACAGTCTTCATCCCGTCAACGCCCGGCACGATCACCGGCTATACGGCCGTGATTCCCCGCGATGACGTGATCGACCTGCCGATCAGCGTGGATGAGGCCATCCGATTCGCCGTGAGCGGCGGCGTGCTGGTGCCTGAGCACAGCACCTCCAAGTTCGAGGCGAAAGACGCTATGCTGAAGTCTCTGGCTGCGGCAGAACAGACGCCGCACAACGCGCCAAGTGGCGCAGGGCCGATCGCCTCGAAGCCGGCAGGTGCCGCGCCCGGAGCCCAGTCCTCCGATGGCCGATAATCTCGCGCCTCGACGCATCCCGCCGGATGATGGAGACACGGATGCAGACG
>DATKJG010000005.1:0-5169 GCA_035543215.1 Phycisphaerales bacterium
GTCCGAGGAGGAGCACACGAGCCTGCTCGATCTCGAGCCGCAGGAGCGACCCAGGGCGACGAGCATGCCGGGCCGCGAGCAGGGTGGCGACACGGGCGGCGCGAATCGAGATCCGCACAATCGTGTTGAACAACAGCACGACGATCAGAACCGGACGAACCAATCGTCGAAGGGGCAACCGCAGGATCCATCGCGGGGTCAGCGCCAGGGCGGAGAGAAGCCGCGGTAGAGAAGAGAGAGTCCACGTACTCGCCGCACCCTCTCCCATTCCTCATGGTGGGAGAGGGTGAGTGTTGGCGACCAGCCACAAGCGAATGCGGGCCGCGGGATATGGCATCAGACGGATGACCGCCGACGCTACGATGGCGGCTGCACACGCATGTCTGACGCAGGCTCCCCCACTGTTCCCTCTTCCGCCGCTGCCCGCGCCGCTGTCGCGAACGCTGTTGACTGTGCCTCTGATCGGCCGCTCGCAGAAGTGAAGGGGCTGGTCAAGGAGTTTCCCGGAATCCGCGCACTCGACGACATCGCGCTGGCTATCCGCCGTGCGGAGGTGCACGGCATCGTCGGCGAGAACGGCGCAGGCAAAAGCACGCTCATGAAGATCCTCTCCGGGATCGAGCAGCCGAGCGTCGGCTCGATCCTGCTCGATGGAACGCCGGTGACGATCACCTCGCCACACGCCGCGGACCGCCTGGGCATCGCGATGATCCACCAGGAATTGAACCTCGTGGATGAACTGAGCGTGGCCGACAACATCTTTCTCGGGCGCGAGCGGACACGCTGGCGGCTGGTGCACGATGGCTCGCAGCACGCGACCGCTCATGAACTGCTGAAGCGCGTTGGCTGCGACATCGATCCCGGGCGCGCAGTGAAGTCGCTTTCGATCGCGCAGCAGCAGCTGGTCGAGATCGCCAAGGCCCTCGCGAGCCATGCGCGCATCCTTATCATGGATGAGCCGACGGCTGTGCTCAGCGAGCGCGAGACGGCGGCGCTGTTCGAACTCATCGCGCAACTGAAACGGCAAGGCGTGACAATTCTGTACATCTCGCACCACCTGTCGGAGGTGCTGGCGGTGTGCGACCGCGTGACGGTGATGCGCGATGGCCGCATCGTTCGGACGCTGGATGCGAAGGCTGCGAGCGAATCGGAACTCGCGCGGCTGATGGTGGGACGGCCGCTGGGCGATCACTACCCGAAGCGCGTGCCGGCGACGGAGGACGTACTGCTGCGCGTGCGAGATCTCGGCAGCGCCGCGACGCCGCTGACGCTCGAAGGCGTGTCGTTCGAGGTCCGGCTCGGCGAGATACTCGGCTTTGCGGGCCTCATCGGCGCTGGGCGCACGGAGATGGGCGAGGCGATCGTGGGGTTGCGCCGTCGCAATGCGGGGACGATCGAGGTTGATGGCAGGATGATCGCGCCGCGCTCGCCCCGCGAGGCAGTGCGGCATGG
Source organism: Phycisphaerales bacterium (assembly GCA_035543215.1). GTDB lineage: Bacteria > Planctomycetota > Phycisphaerae > Phycisphaerales > SM1A02 > DATKJG01. The sequence continues at coordinate 1,453 of DATKJG010000005.1, forward strand.
AGTTGCGTACCTGTCGGAAGATCGCCAAGGGCGCGGGCTGACCGTCGACATGGGTCTGACCGAGAACACGACGCTTGTGTCGCTTCGTCGTTATTGCCGGCCGCTCATCAGCCGGCGTGCAGAGGACGCGGCGGCGCGTGGCCACGTCGAGCGCCTGCACATTCGCGCTGGCGCGCTGCGGAGACCCGTACGCACGCTTTCTGGTGGGAATCAACAGAAAGTGGCCTTGGCGAAGTGGCTGGAAGTGGAGCCGCGCGTGTTGATACTGGATGAGCCGACGCGCGGCGTCGACATCGGCGCCAAGCGCGAAATCTACGACCTCGTCGGCCAACTCGCGCAACGTGGCATGGCCTGCGTGTTCATCTCATCGGAATTGCCCGAACTGCTGGGTGTGTGTCATCGCATTGCGGTGATGCGCGAGGGTTCAATCACGGCGATTCTTGATGCACGAGAAGCGAGCGAGGAGAAGATCATGCACCTGGCGGCGGGAGTGAATTCCTGATGCCGATGACGCGATTCATCGGGTGGCTGCCGCGCTGGGCCGCGCCATTGATCGCGCTGCTGGCGCTGGTGGCGTGCACCGTCATTCTTGAGTTTGCGACCAAGGGCAATTCGGCATTCCTGTCCGGACAAAACCTGTTCAACATTCTGCGACAATGGTCATTCGTCGGCATCATCGCCGTGGGCATGACGTTCGTGATCGTCCTCGGCGGGATCGATCTCTCAGTCGGCTCGCTTGTCGGCTTCGTCGGGGGCTTGGGCGTGTTGACGCTCAACTCGATCAACACCGCGCCGGCGACGAGCGCGGCCGCGAGTGTGGCAAGCGAGGCGATCGCGGCCGGACGCGCCGCTCCGCACGGATCGCCTCCCGGGTTCGAAACGACGATTGCGGGAATCTGGAACGCGCTTGGAGTCGGCGGCAATGAAACCGCTGCGGTCCTCATCGCGATCGCGCTCATGCTCATCGCCGGCACGCTTGCGGGGCTGCTCAACGGCACCCTGATCGCCAAGGGAAGGCTTGCGCCGTTCATCGCCACGCTTGGCGGGTTGGCTGCGTATCGCTCGCTGGCGCTGGCGATGGCCGACGGTGGCGAGTACCGCTCTTCGAGCATGTCGATGTTCGGCATCCTCGGACAGGGCGGCATTCCCATCCCGTTCACCAATGTCGCGCCGCGCGCCCCGCAGCCGGTGCCGCTGCTGTTCCCTTGGCCGGTGGTGGTGTTCATCGTCGTCGCGCTCTTGGGCTGGGTGCTGCTCAATCGCACGCGCTACGGACGGTACGTGACGGCCATCGGTTGCAACGAGCGCGCGGCGGTGTACTCGGCCATCAATGTCGATCGCGTCAAGATCCTCACCTACACGCTGATCGGCTTCCTCAGCGGCTTGGCGGCGCTGCTACTGGCGTCGCGCATGAACTCCGTGAGCAGCGCCCAGACGGGCCAGTTGTACGAACTCGATGTCATCGCGGCGGTGGTCATCGGCGGCACGCGCATGCGCGGCGGCTCGGGCACCATCGTCGGCACGGTCATCGGCGTCCTGATCCTGGGCGTCATCGGCAACATGCTCAATCTGCTGCAGGTGTCGGTGTACCTGCAGGGACTGGTCAAGGGCGCGATCATCGTCGCGGCGGTGCTGGCGCAGCGCGGCGAGCGGATGTAGCAACAAGAAATGCCCCATGAGCCCCGGACTCCACTGCGGGGATTACCGAGCATCGGAGCAGGCAGTATGATGCGCCGCTCCGCCGGCAAGGAATCTGCCCATGCGCAACTTCATCACCACCGCTGCTCTGCTTCTTTCCGTCTCATCGCTTGCTTGCTGCGACAACAGCGGGACATCGTCGACGGGCGCAAACACAGCCAACAATCCCAGCACGGCGAAGGCCCCCAACACCAATCGCACGCCTTCGAATCCATCGGTGGCACCGGGCGGCGAGGTCCGCGAGGAGACTGTCGGCGGCGGCAACGCTGCCAACGCGAACTCCGCCTCGGGAAAAAAGATCAAGATCGGCGTCTCCATTCCGGCCGCCGACCACGGCTGGACCGCCGGCGTGGGCTGGTGGAGCAAGGACGCGATGGCCAAGCATCCTGACATCGAGTGGGTGTATGCCACCGCGGCCGATCCGGCCAAGCAGATCGCGGACATCGAAGACATGATGACCCAGGGCGTGGATGGCCTGGTCGTGCTCGCCACCGAGAGCGCGCCGCTGACGCCCGTAGCCAAGAGCGCGCATGAGCGCGGCATCTTCCTGGTCAACGTCGATCGCGGCTTCCTCGAGCCCGTCGCTGACATTTTCCTGGAAGGCGACAACAAGGCCTTCGGCCGCAAGAGCGCCGATTACATGGTGCAGCGCCTGAAGGGCAACGGCAAGATCGTGATCCTGCGCGGCATCCCATGCACGGTCGACACCGATCGCTACGAAGCCGCGATGGAGGTGTTCAATCAGAACCCGGGCATCGAAGTGCTCGCAGCCCAGCCGGGCATGTGGAATCAGCAGAAAGCCCTCGAGGTGATGCAGTCGTACCTCACGCAGTTCCCCAAGATCGACGCGGTGTGGGCCAGCGATGACGACATGGCCCAAGGCTGCGAGAAGGCGATCAAGGAGGCGCACCGCGAGGGCGAGATGTGGATGCTCGGCGGTGCGGGCATGAAGGACATCGTCAAGAAGGTGATGGACAAGGACCCGATGTACCCGGCTGACATCACCTATCCGCCTGCGATGATTGCAGCGGGCATTCACCTCGCCGTGGCGAACCTGCGCGACAAGGGCAACGAACTCGGCGTCTCTCAGCACATTCCCGCGCACCTGCACCTGGACAAGGCCTCGCTGCGGGCCGGCACCGAGCCAAAGTGGACCGGTCAGCGTCACATTCAACTGGATGTGCAGCTGGTGACGCCGGAGAATGCCGGCGAGTTCTACTTCGCGGACTCGGTGTATTGACGCTGCGCGGCGAGATCGCCGCGGAGTACGACCTCGCGGTGGTTCGGCTTGCGGCGTCCTGTATACTGCGCCGGGGCGGAGAAATCGCCTGATGAAGCGATCGGAAGATCCCAACCGCCATGCCCCATCGCGTCCGGTCCTGCTGGGCGCTGCCCTGCTTGCGAGCGTGAGCATTGCCGCGGCAGCGGCCGTCGCGACAATGGCATCGGCTGGTCGTGAGATGGCTGGCGACGCACCAGCGAGGCCGTCGAAGATCGCCGTCCACTACGACCGCGACATCCGGCAAATCCTCTCTGACCGCTGCTCCAAGTGTCACGGGCCTGATGCGAAGGCGCGGCAGGCTGATTTGCGGCTTGACGACCGGGAATCGGCGCTGCGCACGCGCGATGGCGTCACGCCGATCGTGCCCGGCGACATCGAGGCGAGCGAACTGTGGCGTCGCATCAACAGCGATGATCCGCTGGTGCGCATGCCGCCGCCGGATTCCAACAAGAAGCCGCTGTCGGCCGAGGAACGCGAACTCATCGGCGAATGGATCAGGCAGGGCGCTGAGTACGAGCCGCACTGGTCGTTCGTGCCCCCAGTCAGGCCGCCGCTGCCTGAAGTCAGCGATTCGAGATGGTGCCGCAACAACATCGACCGCTACATCCTCGCCAACCTGGAATCCCATGGCGCCAAGCCGTCGCCCGAGGCAGACAAGGCCACGCTCCTGCGTCGCGTCATGCTCGATCTCACCGGCCTGCCTCCGACGCTCGAGGAACTCGACGCGTTCGAGGCCG
>DATKJG010000006.1:0-7561 GCA_035543215.1 Phycisphaerales bacterium
TCAACGACGGCGCGGCGGCGCTGGAACTGGTGCAGGAGTTGTACGAGGTCTTCCCCGAACTGGCCGGCGCAGCGATCATCAAGCACGCCAACCCGTGCGGCGCGGGCACTGCCACCACGCTAGCCGAGGCGTTCGACAAGGCCTACGAAGGCGATCCGCTGGCGGCCTACGGCGGCATCCTCGCGGTAAACCGGCCAATCGATGCGAAGACCGCCAAGAAGGTCACCGACGGGCAGAAGTTTCTGGAGGTGATCGTCGCGCCGAATCTCGACGGCTCGCCTGCGTTCGCGCCCGAGGCATTGCAGGCGATCAAGCAGCGCTGGGCCAACGTGCGACTTCTGGCGGTGAACGGCATCCGCCACACTGGTTTGCGGAAGATCAACTACCACTCGGTGCCCGGCGGCATGCTGGTGCAGGAGCGCGACATGAAACTCGCGGACATCAGCGAGTGGCGCTGCGTCGCCGGCCCGCGGCCGAGCAACGAGACGCTCAACGATGCCGCATTCGCCTGGACAGTCGCCAAGCATCTGAAATCGAACGCCGTTGCCATCGCGCGCGGCGGGCAATTGCTGGGAGCGGGCATGGGCCAGGTCGATCGCGTCAACGCCTGCCAACTGGCCATCTCGCGCGCGGGAGACCGCCTCAAGCCGTCAGGCAAGAAATCGGTGAATCCGGCCGTCGCCGCGTCCGATGCCTTTTTCCCGTTCCCCGACGGCCCGGAACTGCTGATCAAGGCTGGCGTGGGCTGCATCGTTCACCCCGGCGGCTCCAAGCGCGATCAGGAAACCATCGACCTGTGCGAGAAGAAGGGCGTGACGCTGCTGATCACCGGCACGCGGCACTTCCGGCACTAGGCGACGGGCATTGGCGAACGATTCCACCCGCATTCGGGGCAACCTGACTGCAGATCGCCGCGCAGGTTGTAGCCGCACCTTGGGCAGTGACCGGCTGCGTGCCGCCGCAAGCGCCGATACGTCGGATAGCCGAAGATCAACACGAACCAGCCAAGGGCAAAGGCGAACGCGTCAACGGCGAAGCCGAGGACGATCGGCGCATACGGCAGGTCGTGAACCTTGACGAAGCCTTGTGCCCAGGACGGAGTGCGCCACGCGCCGATGTCTGTGACGCTCGTCTTGCCGCCATCGACCGCGACGCGCCTGGTCCAGCGCAATGCCGGCAACGGCCAGCCCGCAGAAACCTCCTCGTAGAAGGCGTGGCCGTCGAGGGGGTCGGCGACGTCAAAGTCTCGCCGCGGCATGGACCAGAACGGCGGTGGCGCGTTGGCCGTCGGGTTCGATGTGTTGATCCTGATCAACCCCGAAGAGTTCGCGATCCAGGCCTGGATCTGCCCGCGCTCCTGCGACTCTGACGTCCACGACACGCACTGCTGCACAGCGCCGATGCGCTGCGAGCCGCTGATCCACGTGCGCACTCCCCCGGTTGCCTTCGGCGGCGGATTTGTGATCGCCGGGGTGAAAGCAGCCGTCAGTGGCTTCGCAGGGGTCGCGGCATTGGCCACGATACCGGTTGACAGCCACGTGCGGGCCGTCGCGATCCATGCGACTGAAATTGTCGTCACAATGCCGAGAACAAGTGTGACGATGACCTGTCGTCGAAGTCGCATGGCCTAGTCTCATGACGCAGATGAAGTCGCGATCGTTCGCCATTCCGCTGATCATTTCCGCCACGCTGGGTGCGACGGCGTTCCTGCTTGGATGGCTCAACCATCGCGAAGAGTACGCGACCTTCTGGATCATCTTCTGCATGTGCTGCCTGCGCACGATCCTGCCGGCGTTCGTGCCGGGACGCCTGGCAGCGATCAACTATGCGCTGGACATCATGCTGATGTGCGTGGGTTTCATTCTCGGGTTCTGGATCGGGCGCGATCGCTGGTGGTACGGCCACACGGTCATCAACTGGACGATTCTGTCATGGACGCTGCTGGTGGTGCTGGGCACGCCGCTGGCCTGGGGATTGAATCGCTGGTCTTCGGCGCGGCGAATCACAGGCCCCTTCTGCCGCGGCTGTCGCTATCACCTCAAGGGTGTTTCCGACTGGCGCTGCCCGGAATGCGGCCGGCCGTTCACGCTCAAGGAACTGGGCGTGAGCCCTTCCGAACTGCGAGCCGACGCCTAACCTCACGTCGCCATGTCCAAGCGACTGATCACCGACGACGCCGGCGTCACGCGCTGTTACTGGTGCATGAGCGATCCGATCTACCGCGAGTACCACGACCGTGAATGGGGCTTTCCTGTGACGAATGATCGTCGGCTCTTCGAGAAGATCTGCCTGGAAGGCTTTCAGTCCGGCCTGAGCTGGCTGACGATCCTGAAGAAGCGCGAGAACTTCCGTGAGGCGTTTCACGCTTTCGACATCGAGCGCGTGGCGAGGATGACCGGCCGGGATGTGCAGAAACTGCTGCGAAACGCCGGCATCGTCCGCCATCGCGGCAAGATCGAATCGACCATCAACAACGCCCGCCGCGCGATTGAACTGATCGAGGCTGAAGGCTCGCTTGCCGCGTTCATCTGGCGTCTGGCCCCTTCGCTTCCGCGCACCGCCGCCGACCGCAGGACGACGTGGGCGACACTCTCGCAGCCGACGTCACCGCAATCCGTTGCCCTCAGCAAGGATCTTCGCAAGCGCGGCTGGACATTCGTCGGCCCGACCACCATGCACGCCTTCATGCAGGCGATGGGGCTGTTCAATCACCATCTCAGCGGCTGCCACGCTCGCGACGGGGCCGATGCCGCCCGCCGGTGCCTGCGCCTGCCGGTCTAGATGGCGCTGCTCGATCGACGCGCGGTTATTCACCCTGCCCCGCTTGCCACGAGCGTGCGCCCGCCAGACGCAGCGCGATGCTGGCACAAGCTCTTGCCGCTCGTGCGAACTGCAGGCTAACATTGAGCCGATCTTGTAGATCGGATACCTCTGGCCGCCCAGCATTCATGACCGCCATCGCCGCCACCTGCGCCCTCGACGAGAAAGTGCTCGTCCTCAACCGCGTGTACACCGCGGTTCGCGTGGTCAGTGCACGCCGGGCGTTCACGCTCTTATGCAAGCGCATCGCCGAGGTCGTGCACATCGACGATGGCCGGTACGTCAACTACGACTTCGACACGTGGCAGGAGGTCTCGGAGTTCCGGCGGCAGTTCGAGCGCGACCAGCACGACTGGATCCGCACGCCGCGGCTGGAGATCGCCGTGCCCAAGATCATCCGCCTGCTGGGCTACGACCGCTTCCCGCGGCAGCAGGTGAAGTTGAACCGGCGGAATCTCTACGCCCGCGATGGCAACCAGTGCCAATTCTGCGGCAAGCACTTCCCCACGCGCGAACTCACGCTCGATCACGTGATCCCGCGCGTGCAGGGCGGCGAGCATACCTGGGAGAACCTGGTGTGCGCCTGCGTCAAGTGCAACGCCCGCAAGGGCGGCCGCACGCCCCAGCAGGCCCACATGCACCAGGTGCGCAAGCCCGTGAGGCCCAAGCGCAACCCGGTGGTGATGCTGCGGCTGGGCACGGCCAAGTACCAGTCGTGGAAGGCCTTCCTGAACGACGCCTACTGGACGGTCGAGCTGCGCGACTGATTCTGTTTCCAATTCATTCGTCTCCACGCCCACGGATTGCAATCCGTGGGCGTTGTCGTTGAAATCTGGCTATGCGGATGTACTGGACATTCGGATCGATGCCCGAATTCGCACACGTGACGCCCGACGGCCGCCGGCGGATTCTCCGCAGCGCGCGGGCAGCAAGAGCGTGGGCGTTCATGGCGGCCAAGAGCGCGCTGCTCGGATTCCTGGCGTACGTCATCGTCTCGAATCTCTCGACGTTGTCATCGCAGCCAAATCTGCGCATCGTGGCCGGCGCAACGGCGGGTGTGCTCGTCGCCGCGTTGATCATGCAGGTGCATCTCTGTTTGGCGCGATTGACCATGCGCGCTCAGATCATGAATCTCCTGCGAGGCGAGCGTGTGCCTGTGTGCCTGAGGTGCGGCTACGATCAGTCGGGAAACGAGAGTGATCGATGTCCCGAGTGCGGCGCGTCAGTGCGCGTACCTTGGCCGACCGCGATCCGAAGACTGTGAATCATGTCTCACGACCCGGTCAAGCAATTCATCGATTGCATCGACCGCGGCGATGCCCAGACCGTGCTCGCGATGCTGCGCGTTCTGCCGGAACTGGTGAATGCTCGGCATGCCGACTGCTTCGGCGCGACCGCCCTCTCGCACGCGGTCAATCGCGAAGATCGCGCGATGGTCGACCTGCTGCTGGATCACGGGGCCGACATCGATCTACGCAGCGACTGGTGGGCAGGGAATTTCGGCGTGCTCGACGGCGCCAGCGATGAACTGTCGGCTCACCTGCTGGCGCGCGGCGCGACGTTGACGCCACACGCGGCGGCGCGGCTGGGCATGATCGACGAACTCAAGCGCATGCTCGACGCCGATCCGTCGCTGATCGATGCGCGCGGCGGCGACGGCCAGTTGCCGCTGCATTTCGCCCGTACCGTCGAAATCGCGCAACTCCTGCTCGATCGCGGGGCGAAGATCGATGTGCGCGACATCGATCACGCCAGCACGGCCGCTCAGTGGCGTGTCTCGGACAGGCCCAGCGTGGCGAGATTCCTCGTCGAGCGCGGCGCGGAACCTGACCCGTTCATGTTCGCCATGATCGGCGACGTCGCTCGTCTGGCCGATGCGCTGCGCAACGAATCCGGCGGTGTGAACATGCGCGTCACGCGCCAACGCTTCTCCGCCGCCCCGCCGGCGGCCGGGCACATCTACATCTACACCATTGGCGAAGGCTGCACTTTGCTGCACGCTGCGACGAACGCTGACAACGTCGCCAGCGTGCGCTGGCTGCTGGCCAACGGCGCCGATCCCAACGCCCGCGGCGGGTATGACGATCAGACGCCGCTGCACGGCGCGGCGTGGAACGACGCGGCCGAGATCGCTCCGCTTCTGATCGCCGGGGGCGCCGACATCGACGCCCTGTCAGGATCAATCCATCACGCTCAGCCGCTGGCCTGGGCGATCGTGGGCGGGGCCGAACGCATGGCGAAGCTGCTGCTGGATGCCGGCGCGAAACTGCAGCCACGGGATCTCGAGACGGCGAAAGCCGGCGCGCGAGGTGAGTTCCGGCAATTCAGCAAGCAGCGGCCGCTGGAGGCGTGGGTTCGGATTGAGCGGTTGATTGCAGCGAGCGCCGGGACCGGCTAAGCCGCAAGCGGCTGAGGGTCACGTCGCGCCGATCGACACATCCACCGGCTGGCCGCGCGGCTGGTGCGTCGGCTCCAGCGCGATCTGCAGCGGGATGCGCTTGCCCTGATCGTCGTAGGGGATGTTGTCGCGGTCGATGATGCGCTGGATGGCCATGATGCCTTCCATCAACTGCTCCGGCCGCGGCGGGCAGCCGGGCACGTACACATCAACGGGGATGAACTGATCAACGCCCTGCACGACGGCGTAGGTGTCGAAGACGCCTCCGGTCGAAGCGCACGCGCCCATCGAGATCACCCACTTGGGCTCGCACATCTGCATGTAGATGCGCTGCAGCACGGGCAGCATCTTCACGGCGACGCGCCCGGCGACGATGAGAAGATCGGCCTGACGCGGGCTGAAGCGAACGACTTCGGCCCCGAATCGGGCGAGGTCGTAGCGGCTGGACGCCGTTGCCATCAGTTCGATGCCGCAGCAGGCCGTGGCGAACGGCATCGGCCACAACGCACTGCGGCGCGACCAGTTGACCAGCCGCTGGAACTGCGTTGTGAGAATGCCATCAACCGGAAGGGCGGCTTCGATTCCCATGAAGCAATAGTAGCAGAGGGCGCGAGGCCCGGAAGCGGAGCGACTGTATCAGCGATCCGGCGCTTTCTGCGTGGGCACCGTCTTGGTGGGAACGTTGTTGTACTTGTTGTCCGGCTGCTTTTCCTCGCGCGTTTTGACGTTCGGTTCATACACGTCGTAGGCCGAGGCGCCCGGGCCCTTCACTCCGACAACGCGCTGGTAGCAGCCGCCTGATGCGATGATGGCCAACGCAAGCACGGCGATGGTCGCGAACTTCCAACCGAGTGATGTGCCTGTCAAGCGAACACGCATCGTCGGGAATCTCCGTCGCAAAGCCGCTGCTGATCATCCATTCACGCAGCCAGCGCCTTCGCCAGGTCCTTCGTTCGAAACGCACAATAGTACGCAGGCGCTCGACCTTCATCACTCCGTCACGAACAGCACACTTCGCGCGGCCCGATCGCGAGGGCGGTTATCAGGACGGCTGAGGCTCCGCTCCGGAATTCGAACTCGATTTCGATGCCCGATGCCGCGGGCGCTTCACATCGACCTGCACTGTGGGAGCGGCAGGCGACTCTTGCGCCACGGCCGTCGCGGCTGCTGTGGAGGCGGCTTGGGGGGCTGCCGGGGTCGCAACAGTCGCGAGCGTCGAGACTCGCTGGGCCACATCGCGCATCGTGGTATTGAGCCAGGTCATGTCCTGGCTGATCTGCTGCCTGAGTTCGCCCGCCACCTTCGCCAGCGGTTCGGGAAGCCCGTCGCCATGGATCGAGCCGCTGAGCAGAAGCTTCTCCCAAGGCTGCAGGCGCACCAGCATGTCACGCAGTTCGGCGGCCGAGCCCGAAAGGCGATCGTGCTCGCGCCGGGCGGCGTCAATCTCCTCGAGGCGCAATCGCAGGCTTGCGTCGGTCTCGCTTCCCAGCGCGATCGTCTCCCGCATGGCTTCCTGCACGGCCGTACCGCTGCGCTCCAGCGCCTTCAACTTCTCGCGCATCTCGCTCACCAGTGTCTCCTGGGCCTGGCCGTGCTTCTCGAGAAGCGCCTGGGCATCGGCTGCCGCTATCTGCAACCGGTCGAGCGTGGATTGATTCGACTCGACCGCGGTGCGAACGCTGGTCTGGACGTTCTCGATCATCTCGCAGATGCCGTTGATCCCGCCAGCGCACTCGGCGATGCGGCCATCGAGTTCAACCAGTTGCCCCTGCCGGGCCGCGATGCCTTCATCGAATCGCGCCACCGCCACGCGCGCCTGCTCGGCCAGGCGGTACGCCACGCTTTCCAGCGTCTTGTCGATGCACGTTTCGATGCCCGCGAAGCACTGTTCGATCTGGGCCTGGGTCTCGGCCACCTGCTGCTCGTAGGCCTGCTGACGGCCGAGCGTGTCTTCCACGCGAGCGATCTGCGATTGGAACGCCTTGAGCATGCGGGCCCCCAGGCGCAACTGCTCCTGCAACTGTGCGGAGGCGGCGGCGGCACGATGCTCGCCCTCTCCAACCTCGTGCAAGCGGCGGTTGAGAGTCTCGGCCGTCGTCGCTGCGACTTCGATCATGCCAGACATCTCCGCAGCGATTCCAGCGAGCGACGACGACTCCGGATCGTCCATCCGCAGGCATTCGTCCTCGCTCGTGTTGTCGGCCAGCCCGCTTCCCATTTCCAGCGACGATGAATCCATCGGCATCCGTGCCTCGCTTTCACTCGCGTGCAACCTGCTGGGCGAGACGCTCAGCACGCGCTCATCGAACGCGGTCTCGCGGCCATCGTGCGGGGACGACAGAG
>DATKJG010000007.1:0-5560 GCA_035543215.1 Phycisphaerales bacterium
GGAGGTTCAAGCGGCACGGGCAGGCGAGGCACGATGAATCGCGAAATCGCACCGAGTTTCGGCTGCGTCAGACCGATGGGCGTCGCGACCGCTGCGCCGCCGAGGTCACGCGCGAACATCTTCACACGCCGCACCAGCGTCTGGTCATCGCAGGCCAGCAACAGGCGGCTGGGCGTCAGCGGATCGCCGATGTCGGAACGCCGGCCGGCAATCAGCTGAAGGCTCTCGGGCGCGCGGCTGTGCGAGATCGCCTGCAGCAGGTACGCATCGCGCGCGTAGCGGCGAGCGTTGTGCATCAGGTTCAGTTGCTCGCGCAGCGTGTCAGGCAGGAAGGCGTCAGCGGTCATCGATCCGGGAACGTGCCCGTCGTTGCAGCCGACGATGATCAGCGCGGGCGCAGTATCCAGATGCAGTTCCAGCCAGCCGAGCATTTCGATCTGGTTCGGCTCAAGGTCATCGGTCATGTGTGCACTGGCGGCGTGAGCGAGCAACAGCCGCGCAGCATGCACCAGATTCACCATCGGCAACAGTGGAGGGGCCGCGAAGGCGATCTCCTGCAGCGCATTGCGCAGTTCCAGGCACGCATCGATCGAACGCAGGTCGGGCGGCGGCAGGCGCGGCACTGCGTCGTCATCGCCTTGCGTGTCGCCCTCGGCGTCGGCGTCGAGGCCGTAGACGTTCGCCAGCGCATCCAGCAGCGGCTGACACCAGGCATTCAGCGGACGACGCTCATCGCCGGACGATGTCAGAGGCTTCAGCAGCGCGTGAGCGGCGTCCCACAATGCCTTCATCTGCCGCCGCTGTTTCTCATCTCCCAGCCACGCGCCGTCGATGCGGCCGTGGAGGTGATCGGCGAAATACTCGTCCAGCAGCGACAGCCACTGCTCTCGAGCGAGCTCGGCCGCGGCGCTGCGCACGACCGCGCGTTCGAGGTCTGGATGCCGCAGCAACGCTGCAAAGTGCTCGAAGCGGCGGTCCTCGATGAAGTCGATGGCCGCATCGAGCAGCCGCCACGGCGGGCTGAATGAAAGCGATCGCCCTGCCGCATCGTGCGTGTGAAGGCCCCCCCACCCGGCTGCGACCTCCATGTCGCCGATCAGGGCTGAATCGCCAATGCCAAGCGTGATGCGCGCTGGCGCGAGCGATGCATCTTGCTGCGCGAGTCGGGCGATCGCGCGCATCGCCGCCTGCGCCTGATCGACCGGCTTCTCGACCACCGTGATCTGTGTATCGCTCAGATCAATCGGGCGATCGGTCCACGACTCGATACGCACCGCGCCGAGTTCATCGAATGACTCGGATTCATGCGACGGCGCGTGGACCAGGGCGGTGACGTCCGCGCGCTGCAGGGCCAGTCGCTGCAGGGCATTGAGGTCCGCGACGCCAATGAGCACGACGCGCCTGAATCCCGCTGCCTCAGCGGTGTCGAAGAGCGTGGGGGCGAGGTCAATCGATGCCACATCACCCACATGCCGCGAAAGTGCCCTTCGCCGCGCATCGTTGACATCCGTCAGCCCGGCATCGCCCAGCGCCTTGCGCTGCTTCTTGTGCAGTTGTTCGAGCGTCCGCCAGCGATCGCCCTCGCCGAACATCTCGCGGCTCTCGGCCGCAGCGGCGACATCGGCGAACGTCCGCATCTCGCCCGAGAGTTCATCGTGCAGCGAAGCGATCTTCGTTGCCAGTTCCATCCACGCCGTGGGATCGTCCTCGGGACCCCGAGCCTGCGGCGAAGGCAGCAGCGGCTTGAGATCGGCGTCGCTGGATGATCGCAAGGCCATCAGCCACGCCAGTTTCGACTCCAGCGGCGAGGCAAGCGGCTGCGAGTGCACATCGAGCAGTTCATCGATCATCGCGCCCGGCGTCAGAATGCGCGGTGGAATCAGCCTCAGGCCGCGCTCCTTGCAAATGCGCAGCAACTCGCTCAGCAGCAGCCGGCCGGCCCGACTGCCGGGCAACACGCACATCACCTGGCGCAGATCGCATGCGCCGGCTTCGCCGTCATCGCGCGCAGCGAGCCGGTCGATCAGCCACGCCGCTGCTTGCGGGAGGCACGGCGCACTCCAATTCAGCCACTGGCGCTCGATCGTCATGCGATCGACACTGTAGCGAAGGGCGATGACAGCAGGGTGGCAGCGGCGATCACGAATCCGCTATGGCGATGCACGGTCCGGCTCGCCGTCGGGCAGCGTCACCGCCTGGATCTCGACCGCGCCGCGCAGCAGCCGCACATTCTTCACGCGCACGCGCCGGCCATCGGCCAGGTCGTAGTCGGGCGGCAACGTGCTCCGGCCGGCCAGCACGTCGATCGCCTGCTGCACGCTCGGGGCGTCGAGGAACTCCGGCGCCGCATCCTTGACCGCATTCACGAGTTTCGTCAGCGGCTCGCCCGGCACCCAAATCTTGCCCAGCGCCATACTCCTGAGTTTCAGCGACAGCCGGCCATCATCCGCGATCGACGGCTGCAGCGTGCCCACCACGGTGCGCGTGATGCGATCGGCGGTCGTGACCGGCACGGCGACGCGCAATCCGCCTTCGTCAATGAGCACCTGCGGCGTGCCGATCTGCTCCGGCCAATCCAGGTTCGCATCGTGCTCGATCCACGCTGGCAGGCGGGCCGACAGCCAGGCGTTGATCTGCTCGGCGGTCAGTCGCAGCGTCCATGGTTCCTCGACCGGCCGCACCTTCTGCGTCTGCTCGAGAAGCCGGTACTCCGTGTCGTCTGCGACCTTGAGGACCTGCTCATCGCGCGGATCGGGCGGCGCGTACCACGCCGGCTGCTGCCAGCTGAGCCGCCACGCGGTGTAGGCCAGGCCCGCGCCAATCAGCAGCAGCGAGAGGATCAGGCCCAGAAGGAATCGTCTCACCCGGCGGCGCGGCATGCGCGTCAATTGTAGGACGGGCTATTCGACAAACCGCCGCACGATCAGCGTGTCATTCTGCCCGCCGAAGCCGAACGAGTTGCTCAGGCACGTCTCCACGTGCGCTTGGCGCGCGACGTTGGGAACATAGTCAAGATCGAGTTCGGGATCCGGCTCGCGATGATTGATCGTCGGCGGCAGCATCTGGTCGCGAATCGCCAGCACGCACGTGATCAGCTCCACCACGCCGGCGGCGGCAATGAGATGGCCGGTCATGCTCTTGATCGAACTCATCGGAATGCGCTTCGCGTTGTCGCCGAACACCGTCTTCACCGCGAGCGTTTCGATCGAGTCGTTCTCCTTCGTGCCCGTGCCATGCGCGGAGATGTAGTGAACGGGCGGCCGGCCCTCGGCGTCGCGCGCGTGCGGGTCGATGCCGGCTTCATCGAGCGCGGCCTGAATCGCAGCGGCGGGCCCACGGCCCTCGGGGTGCATGTCGGTGATGCGAAAGGCGTCGGCCGTCGAGCCGTAGCCCAGAATCTCCGCCAGCGGCCGGGCGCCGCGGGCCTTGGCGTGATCCAGTGTCTCCAGCACGCACAGCCCCGCGCCTTCGCCCATGACGAATCCTTCGCGCGTGCGATCGAACGGCCGGCTGGCATGCAACATGTCATCGTTGCGGCGCGACAGCGCGGTCAATCGATTGAACCCCGTCACGCCCAGCACGTGCAGCATGGTGTGCGCCCCGCCCGAGAGCATCACATCAGCCTCGCCGCGGCGAAGAATGCTGACCGCCTCGCCGATGGCCTGAGTTGAAGCGGCGCAGGCGGTCAGGCAGTTGTACGCCGGGCCGCGCACGCCGAACTCGCGCGCGATGTGGCTCAGCGGCATGTTCGCCTCCTGCTCGATCTCGCGCACGGGATTCATCAGCCTGAAGCCGGCCTCGGCCCACTTGCGGCCGTCGACTTTCTGCGTGGCTTCATCCCAGCCGGCGATGTTGGTCGCGGCGTAGTTGGGGAAGTCGATGATGCCTTCACCCGCGCCCAGGTAGATGCCGATGCGGCGGCGATTGAGTTTGGAATGCGAGGACAGGCATGCCTGATTCCACGCCTGCCGCGCCGCGCCGAGCGCATATTGAATGTTCAGGCCCGCCCCCGCATGCACCTGCGGATCATCCACAAGCCCCGTGAAATCGAAGTCGCGAACCTGCGCGGCGAAGGTCGTGGGAAACGTCTCGGCATCGAACCGATCGATGCGCGACATGCCGCATTCGCCGGCGAGCATGCGCTTCCACACCGTTTCCAGGTCGTGGCCCAGCGGCGTCACCCACCCCATGCCCGTGATCACTACGCGCGGTTCGCTCATGCTCAATCAAGTCTAGGCGTTTCGCAGCACGACCGCCGCGTTCTGGCCGCCCATGCCGGTGGAGATCACCAGGGCTGCGCGGAGTTTCGCGCTGTGCGACGGCGCGGCGTTCGCCATCAGGCCGTCGATCGCATTGTGCGTATTGATGCGGGCAGGCATAGTCTGCGTCTTGAGCGCCATGGCCGCCGCCGCGACCGATACCGCGCCCGAGCCCGCCGTCGTGTTGCCGACGTTGGCGATCGTGGTGATCAGCGGGATACGCCCGGCGCGATCGCCGAACACCTTCCGGATCGCATGCGACTCAATGCGATCGACCGCGGCAATGCCGGAGCCGAACGGTGCGATACAGTCGATTTCGTCCGGCCTGGTCTTCGCGGCCTCGAGCGCCATCTGAATCGCATCGGAGATGCTCTCGCCCTGCTCGTCGATCTCCGTTCCGGTGGCGTCGGCCGAATACGATTGCGATGCGGCGAAGCCGGCGAGTTCGCAATACGTCCTCGCGGCGTTCCGCGCGCGGGCGCTGTCTTCGGCTTCCAGCACGATCAGCCCGCCGCCTTCGCCCAGCACCGCGCCATTGGCCGCGCGATCGAAGGGCTTGACGATCGTGGCCGCATCGACGCCTTCCTTCGCCGGGGCGAGGCGCCTGGCGAACCACTGGCGAAGATGCCCCATCGTGTTGAGTTTGCACTCGGCGCCGCCGGTGAGGCATGCGTCCGCCGCGCCGCGCTGAATGGCGCGCTGGCTCTCGCCTATCGACAGCATGGCGCTGGCCTCCGCGCAGGTGATTGTATTGCTGGGCCCCTCGCAATCGTGAATGATCGTCACGTGGCAGGCGAGCATGTTCGGCAGGTACTTCAGCAGCCACAGCGGCGTGAGGTTCTGCATGCCCGTCGCGCCCCAATGCTTGAGATCGAATTCGCCGCCTTCAACGGCCCGCGAGGTGACGAGGGCCGCGGTCAGTTCGTCCTCCTCGGCCGCGATCAGTCCCGCGCCGATGTGACAGCCGAAGCGCGCCGGCGGAATCGTCGGCGTCGCATCCTCGCCCGCGGCTTTGGTGATCAGTCCCGCGTCCGCCACCGCTGCCGCCGCCGCGCCCACCGCCAGTTCGATGTCGCGGGCCATGACCTTGGTGGCCTTCCGGTAACTCTTGGGCACCACGCTCTTGACGTCGAAGAGTTCATCAGGAATCTCGCCCGCGTACTGGCAGGGGAAGCCCGAGGGATCCAGTCGCGAGATGCGCCTGATCGCCGAACGGCCCTCGCACAGGCCGGCCCACAGCATATCGATGCCCACGCCCAGCGCAGTGATCGGCCCGAGTCCGGTGATGAGCGTGCGAGTGC
>DATKJG010000008.1:0-3917 GCA_035543215.1 Phycisphaerales bacterium
ATCGGGCCGCATCGCGCAAACCCGCTTACCGGCCAGATTCTCGACGCCGACGTCGTCCTCACCGACGGTTGGATTCGCGCGTACTGGGGCTGGTATAACGAACAGGCTCCCGAAATGGCGATCGAAGGCATGAGCGCTGAAACGCTCAGGTGGCTCGAGCGGTACCCGCAGTGGGATCCACGGCTGCTTCTCTCGAACCCCGAGCAGCGCGAGAAGATTCTGGCCGCTCGCGCTCGTCGCAACGCCGCGATTGCCGCGGGCGAGCATGTCGCCCCGCTGCCGAACGATCCGGCTCTCATGCTCAACGAGGATCTCGCGGCGGCTGCATCGTGGATGCAGAACGATCAATTCCAGTGCATGGCGGCACACGGCCTGGCGGCCCAGATGGCCTTCGCCGGCATGACCCTCGAGAACCTCGACCTCATCACCGAGTTCGCTCCGCCCGATGCACAGGACGCCCCCGAAGGCGGCAAAGGCGAGACGCTCGATGGAATTCCCGAATGGTTCGTCGGCCCGCTGGTCGCCGACCTCGTGTGCCACGAAGTCGGCCACACCCTCGGTCTGCGGCACAACTTCAAGGCTTCGTCCATCTATACAATGGCCCAGATCAACTCCAACGAGTGGAAGGGCAAGAAGGCAATGGCCGGCTCGGTCATGGATTATCTCCCCGCCAACTTCAATCTCGGCGCGGGCGAGGTCCAGGGCGATTTCGGCATGATCAACGTGGGCCCGTACGACATGTGGGCCATTGAGTACGGCTACACGTTCGACGATCCCAAGAAGGTCCTCGAGCGAGCCGCCGATCCTGAACTCGTATACCTCACCGATGACGACACTGGCGGCAGCGACCCGCTGGCTCGCCGCTACGACCTGGGCGCCGATCCGCTGGCCTATGCGCAGAACGTGATGCGCATCGTGCAGCAGCATCGCGCCAAAGGCCTCGACAAATACGTCAAGGACGGCCAGTCATGGGCCAAGGCTCGCCAAGGCTATGAGCGCACGCTGAGCATGCAGACCTCGGCGGTCGGCATCATGGCCAACTGGATCGGCGGCACGCATGTGGCCCGCACGCACAAGGGCGACCCGAATTCCGGCGCTCCCCTCACGCCGGTTGATGCTGCCAAGCAGCGCGATGCGCTGGCCTTCGTCATCGACAACTGCTTCAAGGATGAGGCCTTCAACCTGTCCACCGATCTGATCGGTTACATGACCATCGACAAATGGGGCGATGGCGGCGACCGTGGCACCGGCGACAGCGCCTGGCCCGTGCACGATCGAATCATGGCCATTCAGGCCTCGACGCTCAGCATGATCATGAACCCCAGCACGCTGAAGCGCGTGTACGACAACGAGTTCCGCGTTCCGGCTGATCAGGATGCGCTCACGCTTCCCGAACTGCTGCAGCGCCTCAGCGATGCGGTGTACGGCGAACTGTCGACCGAACTCAACGGCACGACCTTCACCGATCGCAAGCCCATGATCACAAGCCTGCGGCGCAACCTGCAGTCGAGCATGACGGATCGGCTGATCACGCTCGCCGGGGACGATGACTCCATGCCGCGGCCCATCCGGACGCTGTGCATGAGCCATCTGCGCCGGATCAACGATCGTCTTGATGCGCTCCTGAAGAAGTCCGGCAGCGGGCAGATCGACGCCTACACGCTGGCCCACCTGCAGGATCTCAATGATCGCGTCGATCGCGCCCTCAACTCGATCATGGTTGAAGGCATCACGGTCAACGTGGCCGCACCGGCGCCGACTGGTTTTCCCCGCGCCGGCAACTGATTCGATCGCATCGCAGCGACTCTCCGCGAGCCGCCGGAATTCCGGCGGCTCGCTTTGCATTTCAGGACGACATTATCACCCTCGATCGCGACCAATAATCCGCCGACTGCCAATCCAGCCGATGAAGGTTGCACGGCTGCACCAAGTGCGATGCCGTCAAGGTCGATATTCCTCGGCGTCCGCTGTCGCCATCGCTCCCGCGCAATGAGCATCGGGAGCAGCCGGACGCGGTTGCCAGACGGACGCGCCGCAACCGGGCCATGATGCCTGAGAGGTTGACTCGATGAAGCCAGACGCCAGCGCCAAGCAGCAGTCATCGCACCCGCAGTCGCCGGCGCCGCGCGCCGCCGCGACCGGGAGCGAAGGCGATTCAACGTTCCTGGTGAAAGGCAGCCCAAACCCGAGCACGGCTGACCTCGCGGAGGCAATCCTTCGTGCAATTCAGAACGCCGCGCGGGCTCGCGGGGCATCGGAGAATCGGGAATCGACGCGCTACCACCACTGCGTGCCGTTGACGCTGCATATCGACGATCCGCGCAAGCCGGGCACGCGCGTCATCCGCGCCGCATCGAGCAATCTCTCCATTGGCGGCTTCGCGTTCATCTTCGACGCGGCCATCTCCACCGGCTCGACCGTCCGCGCCCAGTTCGATTCTCTGCCCGGCAAGCCGCAGATCGGCGGCGTGGTCCGCTCGTGCGTGCACATTTGCGGCACGCAGCACCGCGTCGGGGTCGAGTATCAATAGCGGCCGCCGCCTCAGGTCTTCACGAGATCCCTGCCCGCTGCGATCTGTTCCTGCCGCCATGTGCTGGCGCGCGGGATGTCGGCCGAGGCGCCGGTCGGCATGGCGAGGTGAAGCTTGATCGGATTGGTCAGCGGAATATCGCTTGACGATTCGTGCACGCCGATCTTGAGCGGGTTGCCCGCCCAGTCCACGGGCAGAGTGCCGCATGGCATGCCGATGCGCGAGCGCCATCGATCGCCATGGCTGCGCGGATACCAGCTGCTGGCGGCCATAAGCACGTCGACGACATCGCCCTGGACCTGCCGCGGGATGGCGACAGGCTGTCGCAGCACGCCGAAGTCGCCGCCATCGCACTTGAACGCGAAGTGCACGTCGCGGTAGCCCGGCTGAATGATGAACGAGTTCTCGGCGGGCGGGCGCAGGTGCACGATGCACTCGGCAGGGTTCTCGAAGCGGTTCTGGTAGTAGATGCATAACTCCGCCTGCTTCCCGTTCTGGCGGATCATGGGAAGCACGCTCAGCCCGTCGACCTCGTAATAGATCGGCCCAACGACGTTCCGCATGTGGTCGGGCAGCTTGTCCTCGAAGCGAAGCGTGTAGAACAGCCAGATGCTCAGGCTCACGATCATCAGCACGCTCATCGAGCGGTGGACGATCCCGTACGTGTCGTGCATGCTGCCTTCGAGGAAGAACCATGCCCAGGTCCCCCAGATGATCGAGGCGAGCAGCAGAATGACCATGAAGAAGTTGCGTTTCTCGTGCATGGCGTGTGCTCCGAGCCGCGAACCTGACAGGCTGGGGAAGAGTCCGGCGCGACGGCAATTCGCGAAACCGCGAACGAGCGCAAGCATCACCGCGTTTGCCGCATGACCAGGACGAATCGCCGAGGCCTTCCCCGCGCGGCTGTGTGTCTCCGTGACCGGCGCGCGATCTCCAATTCGCGCCTTGGCCAGCAAAGGCATGATACAACATCGGCGAACAGCGCCGATTGGCAGCAGAACGGCCTGCGAGGCGTGGTCCTGCCCGCTACAGTCATTCCGTATCAGCAATTGCCTCCGCGTCACGCACCCATGGCAGCGCCCATTGATTTCGACCATCCGGCCGCCGATCCGCTGATATGGTTCAATCAGTGGTTCGATGAGGCGAAGCAGGCGTGTGCCCGCCTGGGCTTGCGGAATCCAAACGCCATGACGCTGGCGACGGTCGATGGACCGCCTGCCCAAGGGCCGTCGGCCCGGATCGTCCTGTTGAAGCACATCGACGAGCGCGGCGCCGTGTTCTATACGAACCGTCAGAGCCGCAAGGGCGAGGCCTTGCAGGCGCATCCGCGAGCGGCCCTGCTATTTCACTGGGATGTCCTCGACCGCCAGGTGCGCATCGAAGGCGC
>DATKJG010000009.1:0-9659 GCA_035543215.1 Phycisphaerales bacterium
AGGAGCGGCGTGATGTGGTGCTGATGAACAAAGCTGATCTCGCAAGGCTGCGGTTGAGCGAGGATGATCGCGTGGATGTCACAAGCGCCGCCGGCGAGATGCGCGGCATGCTGGCGCGGGCCTTTGATGTGCCGGCCGGAAACTGCGCGATGTACTACCCCGAGGCCAACGCGCTGATTCCGCGCATCGCCGATCCGGCATCGCACACGCCCGTCTTCAAGAGCGTCGCAGTGCATGTTCGGAAGGCAGCGGTCAGAGATCAGGAACCAGTCGACGCGCACAATGGCGGGGCGCCGCGCGCTGCCGGCAAGCATCGTGAACTCAAGCCGTGCTGATGTGGCCATTCAAAAGCCACTGCCTCGGCCGTGCGATTGTTGGTGGAGCGCGTCGAACTCCTCTGGAGTATTGATGTTGCGAAGGGCGTCGCCACGCCCGGCGTCAATCTCGACGATCGCAGCAGGCAATCCCTCCATCAATCGCCAAACCGATCGCGCGCCCGAGTCGAGCAAGCGCCGGACCACCGGCAGCGCCAACGCCGCCATGCGCGCGGGCAACGGTTCAAAGTGCTCTCGGCCCATGACTCGCAGGACCGTCGCCATCGCCTCGCGCTTCTGCAGCGCGAATCGCAATACATCGCTCGCGATCGCGGGGATATCGCAGGGACATACCAGGTATTCGCGCGCCAGGCCGGATGCCAGAAGCGCCTCGATTCCCCCCAGCGGCCCGGCGCTCGGGCGCTGATCATGAATGTGCAGCCATCCGCGTGCTTGGATCGCCGCCCCTCCCACGACCACGATCTGATCGTTCGAGCATGCCGCGCGCAGCGCGTCCGCAACATGCTCGATCATCGATCGGCCATCGCGCATCGGCAACACGGCCTTGTCGTGCCCCATCCGAAGGCTCTGTCCGCCCGCGAGAATCGCTCCCATGACCTCGTGCATCGCCGCCACTCTATCGCGACCGCTGCCCGGGTCTGCATTCTTCTGGGATGTCGCAGAGACCGCAGGTATCATAAAGCGACCTTGCCTCGCGGCGCCTCCAGCCCATGCGCCCGTGCGCCACGACCGGAGCCCCTCAGGCAGGCATGATCTTGATGATGATCGCCGATCGCTTGCTCAGACTGTGCGTGCTTGCGCTGCCCATCGCCGCAGCCGGGTCTCTATGCGCGCAGTCGGGCAGTCCTCAATCGCACATTCCCGGCGCGCCGCCGCTGCTGGAGCGGGTCGATCCGACCATCGCCGACATCTCTCCGCTCAGCGAGAGCCTGCGCGAAGTCAACATGCAGGCCGACCTGCGCCTGCCCACGGGTTTCCAGAACGTCTATCGCGTGCCGGGCAGGGCCGATCTGCTCATGCGCGCCAGCGGAGGGATCTACGCCATCTTCCCGCAATCGGCCTACGTGCCGACCGAGGAGGGCGGCATGGCCGCGATCGTGCCGCCGGGAACGGTCTTTTCTATCGGCATGCCGGGGCCGTGGATGTACGCGTCGCGCTGGGTGGCCGGCCCGACGATGGTCTCCCTGGACGGAACCAATTCATCGCCAGCGCCCGTCGCACCGCCCAGCAAGCGCATGCCGTGGGCAGGGTCGATCCCGGTGAATGATCGTCACGACGCGCGCCTCGGCGGATATGCATCGACCGGCGAATGGACAGCCGACGGGGCGCCGCTGCTCACTGGCGATTCGTCGGACGACGACTCGCCGAACGACCTGCAGATCACGCGGGCCACGCCCCCGGACCCTTCGACCTTTCTGAAGACGGTCGTGACTGATGATGCCTATCGCGCCACGCGGCTGGCGGCCCTGCTCGAAAGGGCTGCCAACGCAGCCCGCGGGGATAACTGACGTCTTCTGATGATCGACTGATCAAGGCCTCGGTGACTGCCGCTCACGCCGCGCGCGGGCGGTCGTCGCCATCATCGAAGTACCCGAGGCATCTGAGTTCGCGCGCCAGATCGTTGATCCGCCGCGAAACCTGGGCCAGAGCGGCAAGGGCGTTGCCCGCGTGATCATGAGGCTCGGCCTGGTGGACCTGCTCGGGGGCCGGACGGTGGGAATCCTCCGGGCGGCGCGATGCCGGCCGATCAGCCGGGAAGCGGATCGGCTCATCGTCATGGCGGCTGCCAGCAGGCTTTTTCGGCCGGGGAATCATGCGATGGCACTGGCATCGGCGTGGCATGCCGGGGCCTTCGCGGCGAGGTGGGCCCAAATGCGCCGATGGCCTTGCCGAACCGGGCCAGCCGGCATATCCCGCCCGGCCTGCCACGTTCATGGACGCTGCCCGCCCTCGAGAGGTTGTGCTGCTGCTCGCGCGCCCGCATAATGCTGGCCGGCCGGGCTGGAGCCTGGCGTCATTCATCGGATGCAGGGAACATTCACGGAAGGAGTTCGCATCGATGCAAGGATTGCTTCACGGATTGATTCGCAAGGCGCTCGCGCTCGGATTGCTCGTCGTGCTGGCCGGTCTGGCCATGACGATCGGCGGCTGCAACACCATTGCCGGTGTGGGCGAGGACGTCTCCGCCGCCGGGCAGACGGTCGCGGACTGGGCCAGCCCTGACGACACCGCGAAATGATGTCGGCGCGACGGCTTCGACCGGTGGAGCGGTGAGGCTCTTACGCGACAGGCGTGCCGGGTGAGGCTGGCCGCGTGTCGAGGAAGAGATCAGCGTTGTCGGCTTCAAAGATGCGCTTGCTGCGCGACAGCTTGATGTAACTCACCAGCGTCAGCAGCAGGAGCCCGCCGAGTGCGGCGCCGAAGATCGGCACGGCGCGATCGAAACGCTCGTCCTTGACCGGCGACGCGTTCAGGCTGGCGTAGCACACGCGGCCATCCTGCTTGCGCTCGCCGGTGGCGACAGTCACGGCTACGTCCTTGCGATGCTCAGCGTCCTCGTTGGCCTCAGCCAGCACCGTGTGTGTAAGAACGTCGAGGAATGCCGTTAACTGGTCGGTATCCGTGCCGGCCATGGTGTAGATCACCATGCCGGGCTGGTTGGCGTCAACAGAGAACTCCCGCGAGAGTTTGGCGGCGATGGTCTGTGGGCGCGCGAGTTCCTTCATCTGTCGCTCGGCCAAGCGCTTGGAGAACGTCTGCTGGAACGAAGCGTCCTTGGGCATGATCGCGTGCCACTTGGTCCATTCGGCGATCTGCTCGGGCGTGAGCGGGGCTGAGCCCGCGCGGCTGCGGGCTTCGAGCACGACGCTGGCGCTGCGCACGGCGGGGAAGAAGTAGTTCACTCCGAACCACGTCGCGGCCGCGCTGACGACCACCACGAACGCCAGGGCCGCCATCGTGAATGCCGCGCGCTGCCGTGCCCAGCGGCGAATCATCTGGACCTCCGATGCGGCGAGCATCTTGCGAACCTCCATCAGGTGCTGCCGCTCGCGCTCGACATTTCCGGCCTGCTCGGCCCGCATCTGGGCGGTGCCCTGGGCGCCGGCGTTGGGCATCGCCTCGTGCTTGGCCTGCATCAGGCGCCGCATCTTCTCCAGCCGTTCGCGGCGGCGGCGCAGATGGTCGGCCACAGTCGTGATCTGCTCGGCACGAGCACGCAGCTTCGAGACGTACTCGTTGTCCGCGCCGGCGGAGCTCTCGGCATTGGCGGTCGCCGCCTTCGCCTGGGCCAGTTGGGCCTCGAGGTCGGCGACCTGCTGGCGCAACTTCGCCACCGACTGGTCGGAGTCGCGGGCCGTGGCCAGTTCCCGCTGGAACTTCTGGGTCTGGGCGCTGAGTCTCTGCTCGAGCTCCATGGCCGACGCCGCGTTCTGCCGTTCGAGCGCGGCAGTCAGGGCCGCGACCTTGGCAGCGTGCTCGGCCAGGGCCACATCCTTCATCTGCGCCCCGGTGCCCGAATCAACTCGCGACTGCAATTGCTGGCGAGCCTCGTCCGCGGAAATCTGCAGGTTCTGCGTGGCCAGCCGCAACTCCTGCACCTCGCGCTCGAGCACCGCATTGCGCTGCTCGAGTTGCGCGACGGCCACGTCGCCGGCATCCTGCCCGCGCGACTGACGCAGCGCCTCGGTCAGCTCGTTGATTCGAGCATCGCGCCGCTGAATCTCCGCGGGATCGCTGGACAACTGCAGTTCCGCAAGTTGCGTGGTGAGCCGGTCGATCTGCTCGGCCTGCTCCTCGCACATGGCCAGGGCCGAGGCGCCGCGCTCCAGTTGCGGCGTCTGCTCGCTGAGCACCTGCGCGAATTCCGACAGTTTGCTCCCGGCCAGCTCCAGCTTCTTGTGCAGGTCGTTGACGTGCTTGTCCTTCACCGCGAGTTCGTCGTCGCGAGACTTGAGGTCGCGACCGAGCGCGGCGATCTTCTTGCGCGTGTTCTCGAGTTCAGCGATGGCGGCGTCGCGGGCCTCGCGAGCCGATTCGAAGTCCTGCCGCGACGCCTCGAACTTCGCGTGCACCTTGCTGCGCTCGACGTCGGCGAGTTTGATCAGTTCCTTGGATTCCTGATCGGCCCGGGCGGCGGAGGCGCGGGCTTCCTCCAGCGCGTGTTCGAGCGTCTGCTCGCGCTTCTGCAGTGCGGTGATCTGCTCCATCGCCTTCTTCACCTGCTTGACCTGCTCATCCAGATCCTGGCGGGCCTTCTCAACCTGGCTTGTGAGGTTCGCGCCGGCGCGCTCAGCCTGCTCCATGCGACTCAGAACCTCGGCCCGTTCTTTCTCGAGAGTCGCGGCGCGGTTCTGCAGCTCATCGCGCTGCCGCATCGTCTTCTGCTGCTCGCTGGACAGCCGCTCGCGCTCCTGCTGCATCTGGCTCTCGCGCTGCGCCAGGCCCTGCAGTTGTTGCTCGAGTTCGGCGGCGCGGGCATCGAGTTTCGCCTGCGCATCCTGACGCTGCTTCTCCCACTGGCTGCGTGCGGCGGCGACTTCTTCCCTCACGCGGGCGCACTCGGCCTGACGCTGCTCGATCTCGGCCTGGGCCCGTTGCATCTGCTCCTGCATCTGCTGACGAGTGTGCTGCCAGGACGCCTTGGCCTGCTCGAGTTCCGCCGCGCCGCGCCTGGCCTGCTCGAATTGCCCGGTCATCTCACTGCGCTCGCGCTCGATCGCCTTGGCCGACTGCTCAACCTCGGTAGCGCGGCGGCGAAGCTCCTCCTCGATGCGGCGCGACTGATCGCTGAGCTGATTGCGATCCTTCTCCAGGGCCGCGCGGTCGCTCTCCACCTGCGTCTGCTGGCCCTTGAACGCGGCTCGCTGGCGTTCCAGCTCCGCCTCGCCGGTCCGCAGCGCCTTGGTGCGCGAGGTCAGCGATGTGATCGCGTCATCCTGCTGCTTCTGCGCTGTGCGCAGGCGCGTCAGGTGCCCCTCGACGTCAGCGATAAGCTTGAACACATCGGTGCCGAGCGGCGCGGC
This sequence comes from Phycisphaerales bacterium, assembly GCA_035543215.1. Lineage (GTDB taxonomy): Bacteria > Planctomycetota > Phycisphaerae > Phycisphaerales > SM1A02 > DATKJG01. The sequence goes on from DATKJG010000009.1 coordinate 5,360, forward strand.
GGCCCCACTGGCCGGCGGCGCTGCGTTGGGGGCGGGGGCGTTGGCATCATTATGGGTGGCCTGATCGTGCATGGCTGGCGACTCTCCCACGCGAGGAAACAGCGGAAACGAGCAAACTCGGCGTCAGTGGCTCTGCATCGGCTGTAACGCCTGCCGCCTCAAGCAACGACCGGGAAGGACTGGAAGCTTGTTCCGATGATGCGTCGGAGGCGATTTCCCGCATCGCAGCATCAGCCTCCAGAGCGGCTAGGATTGGGCTCGCCATCGACTGATTACCGAACCGCCGATGACTGCCGCCGCGCCATGCACCGATATCGCCGACCGCTTCTCGGACCGCCCGGCGGCCCCGCGCGCGGGTGGGGCACTGCCCGGCCTCGACAGCCGTCTGCAGCCGCTCATCGAGAAGGTGCATGGCGGCGAGCGCCTGTCGCGCGAGGATGGCTTGCTGCTCTACGAGACGACCGACATCTGGACGGTGTGCTCGCTGGCTGATTTCGTCCGCCGCCAGCGCCATGGCGACATCGCGTACTACAACGTCAACCGTCACCTCAACTACTCCAACATCTGCGCGCTCTCGTGCAAGTTCTGTGCCTTCTATCGAAAGAAGGACCAGGACGGCGCGTACGAGCATTCGCTGGACGAGATTCGGGCCGAGGCCCGCACCGCGCGCGATGCCGGCGCGACCGAGATTCACATCGTGGGGGGGTTGCATCCCTGGCTGACGTTCGACTACTACACAGACATGATGCGGGTCATTCGCGAAGAGGCCCCGCAGATCCACATCAAGGCCTTCACCGCCGTCGAGATCGTGCACCTGGCCCGCATCAGCAAGCGCGGCAAGGAAGGCGCCGAAGGCATTCGCGCGGTGCTGAGCGATCTGAAGCAGGCCGGCCTCGGGTCTTTGCCGGGAGGAGGCGCCGAGGTGTTCGACGATCGCGTGCACGATGAGGCGTTCAAGGGCAAGATCCGCGGCGCGCAGTGGCTGGATGTCCATCGCATCGCGCACGAACTGGGCATCAACTCCAACGCGACGATGCTCTACGGCCATGTCGAGCAGCGCCACGAGCGAATCAATCACATGCTTCAGTTGCGCGAAGCCCAGGATGCGGCGATCGCGCGAAACAACGGGGCGCGATTTCAGACTATCATTCCGCTGCCGTTCTTCCCGGACGACAGCGAACTGGAGCACCTGCCCGCGCCGACCGGTCTGGAGAACCTGCGCACGCTGGCGATCGCGCGCCTGATGCTCGACAACATCGCGCACGTCAAGGCGTTCTGGATCATGCAGACCCTTGGCATGGCCCAGTTCATGCTGCAGAACGGGGCCGACGACATCGATGGCACGGTGGTGTGGTACGACATCACCAAGGTCGGCGGCGCCGACACGCACCAGGAAGTGGGGGTCTTCGAATTGCAGCGTGCGATTCGCGAAGCGGGCTTCAAGCCGGTGGAGCGCGACACGCTGTACCGGCAGGTGATCCGCGAGGGCGCGACGTGGCGCATCGCTCAGGACACAAGCGTCTGAGCGTTCCAGCCGCCGTCAGATTGACAACCTGGCTGGATCGCCTTACGCGACCTGGGCTGCGCGCATCGTCGCCAGTTGCTCCAGCGACCGCTCGAACTCCATCAGACTGTCCATGCGCGGCACGGCGGAGTTGGCCCGGATGCGCTGCAGCGTCTCCAGTTGCTCAAGTTTCGTGCGATCGACGAACCACGAATGGGCCGCCTGGAACAGCCGCCCGTACGCGCGGTGCAGTTCCACCTCGAGCCGGTGATTGGCAATGCGATGCAGCATCGCCTGGCGCTCGCCGGCCGAGGGCTCGAAGATGCGCGCGTACTCGTTCATCATCGGCTTGCACACCTCAACCAGCCGATCGAGCGATGGGCGATCGAAGGTCTTGATGTGAATGCTCTCTTCCTTGTCGATCAGCGTCGTGGCCAGATGCCAGCAGTCGTTGGCCGTTCGCAGCAGTCGTTCGAGCGCCTTGCGATGAAACATGCGCGTACCTCCGGAACGCATGCTTCGACCATGCATCGATGGCGCTGAACGCCATTCGCCTTCGATCGGCGTTAGCGGACCGTTTCGGCGCTGGAGGACCGCTCTTCGTTTCCCAGCCTGCCGATGGCCCACCACGCCTCGGGCATGCGCAGCACCATCGAGGCCATCCACACCGTCGCCATGCCCACGGGCACGAGTACGGCCAGTTGAATGACCGCCCAGCGCCACGTGCCGGCCAGGGCGGCCGTGGGAGTGACCACCGACATCACCAGCCACACCATTGCGGCCATGGCGATGGTCACCAGCGCGCTGCGGCCCCAACTGGCCACGACGCCGCGATCAACGACATCGGCGGCGTAGCGCCGCGTCAATCGCAGCAGCACGCACACCTGCACGATGGCGCAAATCGCCGTGGACCACGCTAAACCGGCTTCCTTGAGCGGCGTCCAGATGAGCGTGATGTTGAGCAGGAAATTGAGGCCGACCATTATCATCGCGATGCGCACGGGGGTCATCGAGTCGCCGCGGGCGTAGAACGCGCGCGTCAGCACGTGCGTCATCGAATAGGCCCAGATTGCCGGTGCGTAGCCCATGAGGATGAATGCGACGCGCAGGGTGTCAGCAGCGGTGAAGTTGCGGCCCTGCAGGATCGCAGCGGTCAGCGGCACGCGCACGAGGATGAGCCCGACGCTGGCGGGCAGGCCAATATAGACAACCAGGCGCAGACCCCGACGGAGGATGTCGGCGAAAGCGTCGGGATTCGCGATTGACGGTTCACGATTGAGGACCGGAGCGTCGCCGGCGCTGTCGTCTGTCGTGACTCCGACTTCCAATCGTGAATCGTCATTCGTGAATCGTGAATTGGCCGCCCGCGCCAGCGCAGGAAAGATCGCCGTGGCCACCGCGATGCCGAAGACTCCGAGCGGGAACTCGTAGAGCCGCTGCGCGTTGTTGAGTGCGGTGAGCGCGCCCTGGTCGAGAGGGAAATCGACGCCGAAGATCGTCGGCCCGAACACCGACGGGTACGAGGCGATCAGGCCATCGATGAAGGTGTTGACCTGCAGCACGCCCAGGCCCAGGAACATCGGCCCGGCCTGCCGCAGCACCATTTGCATGTGCGGCCAGGCGCTGCGGGCGTCTTCAATGCCCGTCCACCAGGCCTGTCCGCGCAGGCCAAAAACCGCCCACACGACTTGCACGATGCCCGCCAGCAGCACTGCGCCGCTGATGATCGCCACATGCGGCACCGGCGCGAGCATCCGCATGCCGACCGCCGCCGCGACGATGAACGCGTTGAGGATGATCGGTGCCGAAGCTGTCGGCCCGAACCGGCCATGCACCTGCAGCATCGCACCAAAGATCGCCACCGTGCACACCAGCGGCATGTACGGCAGCATCACCATCATCAATCGCACCGCGAGGTGATCGGGCGCGGCGGTCATCGAGAGAATCAGCAGCACCAGCTCGCCCACGAGCGTGATGCCGCCAAGTGCGGCGAGCATGAGGGCGATCGTGAGCGTGGCAAGTTTCCGCGCAGTTGGGGGATCATCGCGATCGAGTTGCGAGTACACCGGCAGGAACGCCGCCGACAGCGCGCCTTCTCCAAACAGGCGGCGAAAGAGATTGGGAATGAGGAACGCCAGCCAGAAGGCGTCCATGATCGGGCTGATGCCGAAGACGCGCGACAGGGCGGCATCGCGCGCCAGGCCGGTGATGCGGCTGAAGAACGTCAGGATCGTGACGTTGCGTGCGTGATGCTCAAATCGCGTGGACAAGGCGAAAGTTCAGTGACGAATGACAAATGCGAGTCTGGTCAATGCCAGTCAAATATCGGATTCCCTCAGGACTTTGGTGCAACCTGCGTCACGTCGATCATGCGTGCGTTGTCACTGGTCGCACGAACGGCTCGCCGCATTCGCCGCAGTGGCCTTCGCCATGCTCGTCGACGGGCGTGCCGTGCAGGTCGTGGCCGCAGCGCGTGCAGCGCACGGCGCGATCGATGTACGCGGCATAGCGCCGGCGCCAGATGCGCACGACGACGGCGATCAGGAGCGTGTAGGTCGTGAGATCCACGACGCTGGCGACCGATCGCGGCAGCCGGCCAAACAGTTGGGCCAGCCGGGGCGCAGCCGTGCGACCTACCGGAGTACCGATCATCCAGCCATAGGTATGTGGCACCAGCAGCACGAGCGCGAACAGCGCCGCGATGGCTGCCACCGCCACCAGCGCCGGCACGATGCTGATGCGCACCACGACTGCAAGCGATGGTCGCGGCGGCAAGGCGTAGTCCGTAGCCGCCTG
>DATKJG010000010.1:0-2920 GCA_035543215.1 Phycisphaerales bacterium
GCGGCCGCTCCGGCCGCCAGGGCGACAACGGCTCATCGCGTTTCTTCCTCTCATTGGAAGACGACCTGATGAAGATGTTTGCCGGCAACAAGACGCTGGGCATCCTCTCGCGCCTGGGCATGAAGGAGGGCGACAAGATCGAGCACAGCATGCTCACCAACGCTGTCGGCCGCGCGCAGCGCAAGGTCGAGGAACGCAACTTCCTGATCCGGAAGAACATCCTCGAGTACGACGAGGTGATGGATCACCAGCGGCACGCGTTCTATTCCATGCGCCAGGATGTGCTGGAAGGCAGGCGCGTCAAGGAGATCATCTTCGACTACATCGACGATGCGGTGCAGGACGCGGTGAGCCAGTACTTGGACCGTAACTACACGGCTCGGCTCATCGCGGAGTGGATTCGCGAGAACCTTCACGCCTCGATCGAGCCCGATCGCATCCGCGGCAAGGATCGTGATGACCTGCACAAGATGATCGGCATCGACGCCAAGGAGGAGTCGAGCAACATCATCCGCGTCACGCTGCCGGAGTTCCTGCCGGATGTCATCGACTTGGGCGCGGGCAAGCTCACCGAGGTGGACGAGAGCGATCTGGACTTCAAGGGCCTTGCCAACTGGGCCAACGCAACGTTCAAGGCCAACGTCACGCAGAGCCAGCTGGAGCGGATGGAGCGCGACGAGATCATCCGCACGCTCGAGATCGCGGCGCACAAACTGATCGACGAGACAAATCTCGACCCGATCGACCAGTACCTCGTGCCGAGCTATGGCGAGAACGAACTGGCCAAGTGGGCCAAGAACAAGTTCAACGCCGACATCAAGGGCGAGGAACTGGCCGGCAAGGAATCGATGGCCGCGGTCACCGACGAACTGATGAACCGGGCCCGCGACGCGTATCGCCAGCGCGAAATCACGTATCCGATCGACTTCGCGCTGGAGATGACCGCCGCTCACCTGCAGCACAATCCGCAGATGGCTTTGACGCAACTGTGCGGCTGGGTAAAGTCGCGCTACGGCGTGGAATGGAATCCGCAGCAACTGCCTTCGCCCAATCCCAATGAGTTGCGCAAGATCCTGATCGAAGAGGCGCAGAAGTGGGATGAGAATCGCATCGCCGCCCGCGCGCAGGATGCGGTGATGGCGATCGGCGATGGCGGCGTCGAGGCTGTCGACGGCTGGTCGCAGCGCGAACTGGGCATCCGGCTCAGCGACGAGGAAGGGGAACGGGCGAAGGACGATCCCAAGTCGGTCCTGGAGGAGAAGATCGCCCAGGCCCTGCGGATGGAGTTGACACAGTTCGAGCGCTGGGTGCTGCTGCAGATCGTGGATCAGGCGTGGAAGGATCACCTGCACTCGATGGATCAGTTGCGCGATTCCATCGGCTTGCGCTCGTTCGCGCAGAAGGATGCGCGAATCGAGTTCAAGCGCGAGGGCGCGCGGCTGTTCGAGGAGATGAACCAGACCATTCGCGAGAAAGTGACGGACCTGGTGTTCAAGGCGAAGTTGACGCCACAGGTCCAACGGGCGTCGGCTCCGCCGGCTCCCCCGCAAGGGGCTCTGCAGGCGCGACCCGCGCAGGAGCTGGAGGCGGCCGCGCGAGCGAACCAGGCCGGGGCAGAGCGCGCAGGGGCCGCGGCGCCAGGTCGGCCTACGCCGGGCGCTGCACCAGCGCAACCGCCGCGTCCGGTTCAACCCGCCCAGCCGGCGATCGCCGCCGCTGCGGCGGCCGCGGCTGCAGGCACGGCGCAGCAGCGGCGCGACTTGGAGATTGCCGAGCGTGCCGGTCGAAGCGAGGAGGATCGCCAGGCCCAGGCCAAGCCCAAGAATCGTCCGATTCGCGCTGTGGCGACCGTCGGCCGCAACGAGCCGTGCCCGTGCGGCTCGGGCAAGAAGTACAAGCAGTGCTGCGGCGCGAAGAAGTAGGACGGCAACTCACACAATCATCGCGCGGACCAATTCCACGCTTACGCCTTCGATGCGCACGACCTTCTCCGGATTCGTGCGCCCGCTTTCAATCGTCACCTGCTTCAGCTTGATCTTCAGCGCCCTGGCGATCGTCGCGCAGATGGCTTGATTCGCCCGGCCGTCCTCCGCCGGCGCTGTCACGCGCACCTTCAATCGTTCGCCCAGCACGCCTGCGATCTGATCGCGCGAGGCGCCGGGCACGGCCTTGATCCACAGGCGCACAGCCGAACCGTCGCTTTCAATGCGCAATGGCATGTTCGTACGTGTCGGCTGCCGGTGCGGCAGGCCTAGAATCAGCCATGAAAAGTGCACATCCCGATCGCGAGCGGGTTATTGACGGCATCTGGCGGCGCCTGTCGCCGCAGGAGCGCACCGCGTGGCGCGGGGGGATGAACTCCGATGTGCGCTCCCGGCTCTGCGCGTTCATCATCAATCTGTTTCCAGATGCCACGCTGGAAGAACGCAAGTTCCTATTCGTGCAAGCGCGCTACGGCCAGGCCGTCGCCGAGCGCCTGCGTTCATGGTTGAACCGACCTCAGAACGGGCGCGCCTTGCAACGCTGGCAGCAACATGACTCTGGGTTTGCCAAAGCCACGATCGAAGTTGAGGCCAGCAGGCGGGCGGACGATCGGCGCGGCGAAGGCTTGCCCGCCACAGGCTGAAGCAGGCGGCCGACCGGCAATTGAAGGTCCGGGGCCCAGAGATTCTCACCAGAAATGTCACGTGGTGAGAAGATCGGGCGGTCATTCATCGAGCATCGATTTCCGCCGCAGGATGTGGTGATAATGCTGCGCGAACCGGTGGGCTTCATCGCGCATAGCCTGGCACAGCTTCAGCCCGGGGTTCTCGCGCCCAAGGCGAATGGGCTCGGCTCGATCCTGCACGAAGATCAACTCTTCCTTCTTCGCGAGGCTGATCACCATCGGCGGCTTGACCGCGACATCCGCGAAGGCTTC
>DATKJG010000011.1:0-13696 GCA_035543215.1 Phycisphaerales bacterium
CACGTCTTCGGGCTTCTTGACTGGACTGGGCACGCCCTTGAAGTAGCGGACGGGGCGAAGACAGACGAAGAGATCGAGCATCTGGCGCAGCGCGACGTTGAGCGAGCGGATGCCGCCGCCGATGGGCGTGGTGAGCGGGCCCTTGATGCCGACGAGGTACTGCTTGAAGGCGTCGAGCGTGGCATCGGGCAGCCAGTTCTGAGTCTTGTTGAAGGCTTTCTCGCCCGCGAGGACTTCCTGCCAGTGGATCTTGCGCTTGCCGTTGTACGCCTTGGCGACGGCGGCGTCGAAGACTTTCACGCTCGCCCGCCAGATGTCGGGGCCTGTGCCGTCGCCCTCGATGAAGGGGATGATCGGCTGATCGGGAACCTTCAGGCCGGTGGAAGTCATCGTGATGGCGGAAGCGGAAGCGGCGGCGGACATGCGGCGAAACTCCTGCGGAGAAGCGGATGTGTGAGCGATTTGGGGTGGACAGTATAGCGGCGCCATCGCGCCGGCACGCCGCGCACGCGCGAGCCTGTCAAAGGCGTTCGACCGGACGATGGAATCACGATGCCGGCGTGGTCGGTGCTGCAGCGGGAGCGGCAGCCGGCAGCGGGCCGAGGAAGGCGTCAACGGCATCGAAGTACCACTTCGCCTCATCCCATGCATGGGCCGGCACGCCGGCGTTGCGCGTGCGGAAGAGCATGACCGCCGGCGGCGGCGGCTTGTCGGACTCCGGCGGCGGCTGCTCGAGGAGCATCTCGAACTTCCACTCGCGCTCCTCGTGCCGCGCGGGCGAGAGCGGCTGGTGGATCTCGCGCTCGAGCTTGCGATAGACCTCGATGCGTCGGACGTTGTCGTCGTAGGCGACATCGTTCTCGCGCACGATCCAGCGCTCGCCGACATCGTCGCTGTTCATGTAGTAGTCGGGCGTCTGGGCGACGGCCTTCATGGCCTCCCAGACCTGTCCGGGATCGCGGCCGGCCATGAGTTGCCGGCGCTCGGTCACGCCGCAGGCGGTGAGGACGGGCAGTGTCAGGAGCAGCAGGAGCAGCGTTCGCATGAAGATAGAGTCGCGGGTTGCAGGCGCGAGGTCAAGGGCGAAATCGGCCGGCTAGTGGCGAACGCCAAAGCCGTCGAACTCGCCGGTCGCGGGCGATTCCTGGATGTGCGTGTCGTGCACGCGGCCTTCCATTGCGCGCTTGACGGCGTCGACGAAGCGATCGAGTTCGGCCCGCTCGCCCTCGGCGATGCACAGCACGCTGCCATCGCGCTCGTTGCGCACCCAGCCGGTGACATCGAAGGCCTCGGCGACGCTTTGCGTGGTGGCGCGAAAGCCCACGCCCTGCACGCGACCGGTGAAGGTGATGGTGTAGCGCGTGGGCATGCGCGGCGCAGGAAGGGGCGGCTCAGCCCAGCCTCGCCATCACCTCTTCGGGGATGTCGGCGTTGTGATAGACCTTCTGCACATCGTCGTGATCCTCGAGGCCGTCGACGAGTCTCATCACCTTCGCCCCCTGCTCCTCATCGCACTGCACCATGGTCTGCGGCACCATTGTGACCGCGGCCGAGGCGAGTTCCACACCCGCTGCTTCCATGGCTTCGCGCACCTTGAGGAAATCCGAGGGCGCGGTGAGGACTTCCCACGCGCCGTCGTCGGCCTGGACATCTTCCGCGCCGGCATCGAGCGCGAGTTCCATCGCCTTCTCCTCGCTGATCTTGCTCGATTCGATCACGATCACGCCCTTGCTGGAGAAGGTGAACGACACGGCGCCGGGCTTGGCCATGTTGCCGCCGGCCTTGTCCAGCAGCATGCGCACTTCGCCGGCGGTGCGATTGAGGTTGTCGGTGAGGCAGTCGATGATCATGGCCACGCCGCCCGGCGCGTACGCCTCGTAGCGAACGGTTTCGTAGCGCTGGCCTTCGAGGTCGCCGGTGCCTTTCTTGATCGCCTTCTCGATCGTGTCCTTGGGCATGTTGGCGGCCTTGGCGTCGTCGATGGCGTAGCGCAGCGTGGTGTTGAACTTGGGATCGCCGCCGCCGTTGCGGGCGGCGACGATGACGGCGCGGCTGCACTTGGACCACACCTTGCCGCGCTTGGCGTCGTTCGCGGCGTTCTTATGCTTGATGTTCTTCCATGCACTGTGGCCGGCCATGACGTGAATCCTGCGTGCGAACGATGAATCCCCCGCGAAGCCGGGGGGCTGATGGGTTATTTCGAGGGCTCGACGGCCCATTGCGGCGCGACGGCGGGCTGTTCGCCGCGCGTGGCGGCTTCGATCTTCTCCTGCGCTCGCTTGAGCACAGGCGCATATTCGCGATCGTAGAGGCGCTCGCCATCCATGACGATGATCCCCCATTGCCGCGCCTGCAGGGCGGCGATGTTCTGCAGCAGTCGATCGCGGAACGAACCGTCATCAATCATCGTGACGACGCGCTTCCATGCCGCGACCGCGCCCTCCTCATCGCCCAGACGCCACTTGGCGTCGCCCAGGTGGTCGAAGACCTCCGCACTAGGATCGTTCGAGGTGTCGAGCGCCTTCTGGATGAGCGCGACCGCTCCGGCGTCCGGATCGCCCGCGTTGCGTGCCTCGTGACCGTTCTGCTCGTTGAGGCGTCCCTGCTTGTAGCGCAGCCAGCCGACGGTGTCGAGGATGTTGCTCTCTTCGGGCTGAAGCCGGCCGGCTTGGTTGATCATGCGCGTCACCTCTTCACCGGTCGCGCCGCGCTCCAGCAGCATGTAGCCGAGGTTGTTGAGCGTCATCGCCTCGTCCGGCCGTGACTTGAGCGATTCGCGCATGAGCAGTTCCGCGCCGCCCTCGGCTCCGACGAGCGTGTACAGCGTGCTCGATTCGTACTGTGCCTGAGCAAGATCGATCGGCGTCTGCGTGTCGAACATGCGCTGCAGCAGTTGCCGCTGCTGCATGTCGCTGAGCAGCGCGAGTGTGCGCTCGACGACTGGCCGGGCCTTGTCCGGATCTTCGGGGCCGGCCTGGTAGACAGTCTCGGCATCGATGACGATCACGATTCGCGCCAGGGCGGCAAGGGCCGCACCTTCGAGCAATGGCTCATGTCCAAGGCGCACGCGCAGGGCCCGGGCGGCGGCGGCAGGAAGGTCGTCAGCGACCAGCGCCTGCGCGAATTCCTGCCAGAGACGCGCGCCTTGGAACGATGCATCCGCAGCGCCCGCCGACTTGGCGATCGCCTCGCGCACCAATGATTCGAATCGTTCATCGCGCGTGCCGGCGCGCTGCTCCTGACGGGCGATGGCCCGCAGCGCCTGGCCATAGACCTGCAACGGCGCATCGGGCTGACGTTCGATCGCGATGTGGGCGAGGTCCAGCATGAGGGCGTCGCGGCGCTGGTCGGCCCCCTTGACTCTGCCAGCGATCGTCATCGCGTCGTTGAGGTCGCCGGCCAGCGCGTCGGCAGCCATGTCGCGCACGCGCTCGAGCCGCTCCAATGCCGGGTCAGCCCGCTCAGCGCCGGCGTAGAGCGCGGCCAGTTCAATCTCGCGGCGCACGCCCTCGGGCCGGGCCAGCAGTCGCTGCTCGCCCAGTTCGAGCGCAGCGTCGTTCTGCGAGGTCACGCGATAGGCGCCCTCGAGGAGCCTCTTGGCGGTGTGGTCCTCGGGATCGGCTTTGACCTGCTGCTCCAGTTCGGCGACGGCGCGATCCTGCTCGCCTCGAAGCACCTGTACGCGCAGCAGTTGTTCGCGAAGCAATCCATCGCCCGGACGTTGCGTCAACCGCTCGCGCAGCCAGGCCTCGGCGGCGTCGAGTTTGCCGGCGCGGTCCCACACCGCGACCGCCAGTGCAAGCGCCTGGCCATCGGCGGGATTACCGTCGCAGGCGTTGATCAGCCGTTCGAGCGCCTGATCGAAGCGCCGCTGCGACATGGCGTCCTGAGCCGCGAGGCGGTTGTACAGCGGGCTCTGCGCGTTCGCCTGTCGCAGACGCAGAAGCAGGCTGCGAAGTTCCTGCGTGTCGGCCAGCACGCCGCCCGGGCCATAGATCAGCGCGAGCGTTTCGTAGGCGTCATCGCGCGCCGGATCGAGTTCGATGGCAGCATTGGCTGCGACAATGGCGGCGTCGGCCCCGGCGCGGGCAGCCGGCGCGTTTGCCGGATCGGACGCGAGAACGACTGCGTGCGCGTGATGAGCACGCGCCACCTCGACCTGGGCCGCGACATTCTGCGGCTCGTTCGACGCTGCGCGATTCGCCAGTTCAAGCGCTTCGGTGGTCTGTCCGAGCGATCGCCGCGCCTGCGAAAGCGTGATCAGGCCCGCGGCGTCCGTCACGTCCGCGCAATTAGCGATGGCCCGGCTCACGAGAGCGGGCTCCTGCATGGCCGCTGCGAGTTGCACGACGCGCAGTCGCAGCGCACGATCCTGCGGCCACTGCTTCAAGGCCTCCTGGCACACGTCCCACGACTCGCCCAGTGAGCCGGCGCGCGAGAGCAATCGCGACAGCACGGCTGCCTGCGCCGCTGATGGCTTCTGGCTTCGCATCGCCTTGACCGCCGCCGAGTATCCCGGCGACGACTGGCCGAAGGCGTCGGCGTAATCGTCGGCCCGCTCGGGGCGCGTCGTCGCCAGCGTCACCGTGAGGGCCGCGGCGGCGCTCGCATCGTCCTTCTGCAGCCACGACATCAACTGCGACAACGCCTGCACATCCGATGGCTGGCGATCGATGAAGTCGCGCAGCAGCGTCATGGCGCGGTCATCAGGCAGCAGCATCGCCGCGGCTCGCACGCATCCGCTGTCATCGGGGTGCGCCTGCTGCAATGACAGCACTTCATCCGCCAGCCGATCGACGGGCTTGGCATGCTCGGCGATGTAGGCGCACAAGCGCACCTCACGATCGCTGACCGATCCCGCTGTCGCCGAGAGACTCAGCGAATCAAGGAGTGCGGCCTGAGCGCCGAGGCGGCGGCCCACGCGCAGGTTGCCGTAGATCACGCGCGGCGCCAGGGCCGACGGGTCGGCCGACGGAAGGGCCGCGGCGGTGCGCCAGGCATCGAGCGCCTTGTCGATCTCGCCCAGGCGCGCATGCGCATCACCAGCCGAGCGCCACAGGTCCCCGCGCTGTCGATAGACAGAGGCGATGCGCGAGGAGGGTGCGGCAGCAGCCAGGTGCTGCGGCATGTCGACGACGCGCTCAGCCAGTTCGATGAACGCACGGTCGTAGCCAAGTTCTCGCAGCGAGGTGGCCAGCGTGAAATCGATGATCACGCTCATGCCCGGATCGCGGGCACTTCCGTTGCCTGTGCGCTGCAGGCGTCCGAGATACCTGGCCGAGGTTTCGAACTCGCGGCGCGTCGCCGCCGCCACGCCGAGCGCGAACATCGCGTCAACGTCGTTGGGCGACACCTGGGCCAGACGCTCCAGAGTCTCGTAGGCGCGCTGCTGATTGCCGGCCGCATCGTACGAGCGGGCAAGTTCGCGCAGAATCTCGGGCGAATCGGGATCGATCGCCAAGGCCTTCTGAAACTCGATGACGGCCTGAAGATGGCGATTGTCGAGTGCGGCGTTGCGTCCCTTGGCGTACGCCTTCAACGCCGCTGCCTGCTGATCGGGCGTCGCCTGCGGGTGGGTTGCGGGACCGCTCTCCGTCGACGCAGCCGCGACGGGGGACAGTTCATCGAGCGCCTTCGAGAGCGAGAGAAATGCGCGCTTGTCGTCCGCGGGCCGCAACGCCAGGACGCCCGGCTCGATGCCGGGAGGAAGCGCCACGTCCGCCGGCGTTGATCGCGACGATCGCTCGGCCGCAGCCAGTTGATGGAGCGATCGCGGCTGAGCGGCGCCCTGGTTCGCCGAGACTGCGTGGCTGCTGTCCGAAGCAGACCCTTGCCTGCTCTTGTGCTGCGCGCTCGAGCAATCGAACAGTGACGCAAGCACGATTGCCATCGCGAGGCCGGCAGCAGCAGATCTCAGAGTGAGGCGATTCATGAGCGGGGTCCAGTCACATTCAGCGGCGCGAATGATTCTTGCGCGGCGATTTGCGCGGGCTGCGGCCCGAAGGCGCCGCCTTGTCATCCATCCACGACTGCAGCGCCGCATGGGCCCCGATGGCGTCGCCGGCGCGGATCTGCGATGCCAGCCACGAGGCCAGTTCAGGCACTTCGACCGACGCGTCCGCGACCTCCGCCTCGATCAGCGCTGTGCGCAACTGCTCATCAACAGGCACGCCGTGCGTGTCGAAGCACAGCAGCAGGACGCGGTTGGCGACGTACGGCACCATGCCTTCCAGGGAATCGATGTACTTCTTGAGATCGCGCTTGCCTGCCGCAGCAGGCTTGTCAAGGCTGACCGCGTGCTCGCGCAGATAGATGTTGCGGAGTGAGGCCCGCAGCCGTTGCGCGCGATTCAACGCCAGCGGATAGCGCGGGCCGATCATCTCCACAGTCTCGTGCGGCATGCTGACACGCAGGTCGTTGAAATCGACGACGCTTTCAAGGATGCGGTCGTACGCCGCCTGGGCCTTGTCAGCACTCGATTCCCACAGCAAGAACGACATCACGAGCGTCGCAATGGGATCGTGTCTGGAGGCCTCGGCAGTCGAGGCGGACTCGTCGTCATCCCCCGGCGTCGAGGCCATGGCTGGCGGCACGACATGGCCGATCTTCCTGAGCAGCGCGGAGAGTTTCTTGGCGCCAACGGCAGCGTTCTTCACTTCTGGGTGCCCTCTGATTCATCGGATTGTGCGGCCGCGCCATCCAGTTCGGTCTGGGCGGCGCGGCCGTCGCGCAGAGCCGCATCGAGCAACGCCTGCTTCTTGAGCGAATCGTCCTTCACAAAGCGCAGCCGCGGCAGACGTCGCGCGGTGATCGCCGGCGCAATTTCGTGCTGGATATGTCCGGCCGCATCCTGCAGGCCGTGCATGGTCAGGTCCTCGTGCTTCTGCGGAAGCACCGAGACGTGCACCTTGGCCTCGGCAAGATCGGGCGTGACATCGACATGGGTGATCGATACCAGTCCGCGAATGCGCGGATCGCCCAAGCCGCGCGTGATCACATCCTGCACAGCGTGCCGGATGACCGAGGCGATCTTGTCGGTGCGGATGGACATGAGGTTGAAACGTCAAGACGTCGAAACGTCCCCTGTTGCCAGACGGAGTTCTAGTGTGCTGACCTTTCGACGTTCACAGTTTTCGCGCAACTTCGCGCGTCTTGTAGCATTCGAGGATGTCGCCTTCCTTGATGTCGTCGTAGCCGTCGATTTTCATGCCGCACTCCTGGCCGGCACGCACTTCCTTGGCATCGTCCTTGAAGCGCTTGAGTTGCTCGAGGCGGCGGTCCTTCTCCACCACCACGCCGCCGCGCGTCACGCGGATCTGGCTGTTGCGCTCGATGACGCCATCGGTCACGTAGCAGCCGGCGATCATGCCGACCTTGGAAATCCTGAACACCTGGCGCACCTCCGCGTGGCCGAGGACTTCGAGGCGGATCTCCGGCGCGAGCATGCCTTCGGCGGCGGCCTTCACGTCGTCGGTCAGGTCGTAGATGACATCGTAGAACCGAATGTCCACGCCGCGAGCCTCAGCGAGCTTGCGAGCCACGCCTGACGCCGTCACGTTGAACGCGACAATGATTGCGCCTGATGCTTCGGCCAGCGAAACATCCGACTCGTTCACCCCGCCCACTGCCGCGTGCTTGACCGAGACTTCGATTTCCTCCGACACGATCTTCGAAAGCAACGCCCGGAGAGCCTCCAGCGAGCCCTGCACGTCGGCCTTGACCACCAGCGGCAGTTCCTTTCGGCCGGCAGCTGAGAGATGCTCGAAGACGGTGCTGAGCGTGATCTTCTCCTTGGCCAGCGAAAGTTGCCGCTCCTGCGCGATGCGCTCATTGGCCGCGTCTTCTGCCTCGCGCAGGCTCTTGACGGCGTAGAACTTGTCGCCGGCATCGGGCAGCGCGTTGATGCCGCTGAAAGCGACCGGCGTCGACGGCCCGGCTTCCTCGATGCGCTGACCGCGATCGTTCACAATGTCGCGCACGCGACCGAAGGCCCGGCCGACTGCGACGTAGTCGCCCTTGCGCAGCGTGCCCTGCTGCACGATGACTTTGGCGACAGGGCCGCGGCCTTCCTCCATCGAAGCTTCCAACACGGTGCCTTCCGCCATGCCGCCGTAGTCGGCCTTCAACTCCAGCAACTGCGACTGGTAGTCGAGCACTTCGAGCAGTTCCTGAACGCCCATGCCCTTGGTGGCGCTGGTGCGGATGACTTCGGTCGTGCCGCCCCATTCGGTCGGATTCAGTTCATGCCCGGCCAACTGGCCCAGAATGCGCTGGAGGTTCGAGTCGGTCGCCTCAGGCTTGTCGATCTTGTTGAGCGCGACGACGATCGGCACGTTGCCGGCCTTGGCGTGGTTGATCGATTCGACGGTCTGCGGCATGACGCCGTCGTCCGCCGCCACGACCAGCACGACAACGTCCGTCACCTTCGCGCCGCGGGCGCGCATCTCGGTAAACGCCTCGTGACCCGGCGTATCGATGAACGTCACCATGTGCTCGCTGTCGCCGACATGAACTGGCGTCTGGAAGGCGCGCGTGGATTGCGTGATGCCGCCCGCCTCGCCCTCGGCGATATTGGTGTTGCGGATCTTGTCGAGCAGGCTGGTCTTGCCGTGATCGACGTGGCCCAGGATGGTGACCACCGGATTGCGCCGCCGCTCGTCAGCGACAACGCGGTCGCGAGCCTTGTCGGTGATCTTCTGCTCGGCGCTGCGAACCTCCTCCATCTCGAGTTCGATGCCGTAGTCGAGCAGGGCCTCGACGGCGGTGTCGCCGTCAAGAATGGAATTCACCGTGACGGGCTTGCCTGCCAGGAAGAGTTTCTTCACGATGTCGCTGACTTTCACGCCGGTCGCGGATGAGAGGTCCTTGATGCTGATGGGAACCTGCACACGAACCTTGCCGCCGGACTCGGCGGGAAGCACAGCGCGATGGCCTCCGCCGGCTGCACGCTTGATGTTGTCGCGCCGGGCCGCCTTGAAGAAGCCGGTGGCGCGGTTGAGGCGGTTCTCGCGCTCAATGAGATCCTGCTGCCGCCAGTCGAAGTTTCGGCTCTCGTCTCCCTGCACGACGTGCGACGTGCGGCCGCTGCGTCCGGAGATGCCGTCGTCGGTTGCGGAGGCCGTTCGCCGCTTGTTGCGCTGACCGCCCTTGCCACGGTCGCCGCCGCGGGCGGCCGTGTCATCCATGGGCGCGCCGACGCCGCGACCGGCCCGCGGACCGCTGCGCGACATGGGACCTGACGGCCGAGGCTTGGGCGCGGGAATGACCTCGGGCGCCTCGACTCGAATCACCCGCGGTCCCTTCATCTGCGTCTTGACGGGCTTCTGCAGCATGGGCCCGGCCGGTGACACGACCGTCGGCCGCTTGGGCACGTTCATCACCGGCGGCGGTACCGGCGGCTCGGCCTTGGGCGTATGCGGCTTGGGCGTCGCCTTGCCCTCAACAGGACCGCGGGGCGGCTTGGGTTTCGCCGGCGCTTCAACTGCGCGCGCCTCAACGACAGACGGCGCCTCGGGCGCCTCGGCTATGGCCGCGCCGTCGTCGCCGTCATCGGTGGGACCGGCCCCGGCCGGTGTGGCAGCCTTGCGCGAGCGCGGCCTGGGCGCCGGCTCGGCGACAGCCGTAGCAGATTCGACATGATCATCGTGACCGGCGTCGGCCTCGTCGGCCGCGCCTTTCTTGGATGACCGCTTGCGCACCTTCGTGCGCGCCGCGGCGACATCGACTGGCGCGGCAATCTCGACAGCGTTGTGCGCGGCCGCGCTGGCGGAGAACCATTCGCGAATCGTCGCCGCCAGGCCCGCAGACACCGGCGAAAGGTGCGTCTCGATGCCGGGAATGTCCTCGGCGTGGCACTTGGCGATGATCACTTTCGAATCAACGCCCAATTCCTTGGCGAGTTGGTGAACCTTGAATGTCGCTGCCTTTTTGGCCACAGGGGTCTCCGCTTTCGCTTCAAATCACACACACGAACATTTCACGCCGCTGCCGAACCTTGCACATCGCTGCATCACTGATCCGTTTCCTTGCTGGCCGGACGGGCTGGCGCTGAACCGCCCTGGCCGAGGATGGATGCGGCCGCCGATTCCGCCTGGGCATCGGGCTCGACGTTGCCGGCAGATTCCATGCCGAAGCCGCTACCCACGCCCGCGCCCAGTTCGCCAAGCACTCCGCCGCCTTCGCCCAGCACGGCCGACGCCTGCTGCTCCTGTTCGAGGCGCACGCGCTCGGCTTCCTCGCGCTCCACCTGCTGCTGCTCGGCAAGTTGCCGCGCCTGTTCCATGCATGCTGCGACGATCGCCTTGGCCATCTGCTTGGTCATGCCCAGCTCGCCGACTTCCTGCGTGAGGACTTCCTCGCCAACCTCTTCGATGTCGAAGACGCTGATCATGCCCAGAGCGCCGACGCGATCGAGCATCTCGTCCGTAACGCCTTCCACGCCCTTGACGGTGCGCTCGAGAATCTCGAGGCTCTTGGCGAACTCGGCGGGCGTGAGAATGTCGATGTCCCAGCCGGTCAGGCGAGCCGCCAAGCGCACGTTCTGCCCGCGCCGGCCGATGGCGAGCGACAACTGGTCATCGCGCACGATGATCGTCGCGCGGCCAAGCTCGAAGCACAGGCTGACTTCCTCCACCTCGGCAGGCTTGAGAGCGTTGGCGATGAGGATCTGGCTCGACTCGTTCCAGCGCACGATGTCGATCTTCTCGCCGCCCAGTTCATCCACGATGTTGCGGATGCGGCTGCCGCGAACGCCCACGCACGCGCCGACGGCGTCAACCTTCGAGTCGATGGACGACACCGCGAGCTTGGTGCGGAACCCGGCCTCGCGCGACATCGCCTTGATCTCGATGACGCGCTCGCTGACTTCCGGCACTTCCGCCTCGAACAGCCGGCGAATGAAATCGGGATGGCTGCGCGACAGGACGATCTTCACCTGGTTGGTGGAGTCGCGCACATCGAGGATCAGGCATCGCACGCGATCGCCGGGATGGAACTGCTCGCTGGGAATCTGCTCGCTGCGAGGCATGAAGCCTTCAGCCCGGCCGTCGAGTTGCACGACGAGCGCGCCTCCCTCGTAGCGCTGGGCCGTGCCCGTGACCAGTTCTCCCTGCCGCTTGCTGTACTCGTCCAACAGGCTGGTGCGCTCGTCCTCTCTGAATTTCTGAATCATCACCTGCTTGGCCGTCTGCGCCGGGATGCGGCCGAGGGATTCGATGGGAATCTCCTGCTGCGTGCCATCGGGCTGATTGCGCCAGATGCGGATCTTGCCGTTGACGCGGTCCATCTCGCAGCCGAACTCCTCGAGATCGAGCGAGTTGAAGTGCTTGCGTGCGGCCGACACCATCGCCTGCTCAAGGTCGGTGATGAGGACATCGCGCTCGATGTTGCGGTCGCGCGCGATGGAGTCGAGGAGTCGGAGTGTTTCAGTGTTCATGAGGATGTGCCCTTTGGGTCGAGATGTTGGGTTGTCGGGATGTCGAGTTGTCAAGTTGTCGAACGCGATCCGATCTGTCCGGTTTTGAGTCGTGACCCAAAAACGAAACAGGTCACGACGTCTGGAGCGACGTTGCGTGACCCGCGATTCCCGCGTTTCGCCTGGCGACTGCTGATGATCAGTCGCCGCGAGGCAGGAGTGACGCAATGCCTGAGAAACTCAGGTCATCTGGTCACCCCTTTCGGGAAGCCGACCGCCGCGGCGGGGAATCCGCCGGATCGGATCGGCACCCCCCCACCTCCGTGCAAGCCTTCCAAGGCTTGTGGGGGGGTCGGGCCACGTGCTGCCCAGCACACGACATGAACGCATTCAGCGGCCATGGCGTGGGACTGGATAAAAAGCAAGAGTGGTCACAAAACGAGACTCCATGCCCCCTTTTTTCGAACGTTGCTCCGCCGCCGAACGCCGGCAACGGAACGAATAAGGATAGCGGCCAGCCCCATGATCGGCAATTCCAAGCCTGATTTCGTCCAGTTCGGACTGCTTCCCGAGGCCTACTGTGCCGCGATTCCGCACTCCTGAAGCGTCAACAAGCCGAATGCCGCGCCGTAGCAGCGGTGATAGCCATAAAGCGGAAAGTCCGTCCACGAGCCGCCCGGGTCCTGGATCGCCACCATGTTGTCGATCAACCACTTGCGCAGGTTCTCGCGATCGGTGGTCGTCAGTTCGTTGAGCACGCGCGAGAGGTAGTAGTGGCCAAAGAGGTAGTAGTAGCCGGCGGTGAAGTACCAGGCCTCGTGCGGCACCGGGCGGCCGCGGCCGATCTCGATGAAGTGATGTTCATCGCGCATCACCTCCGCGCTCTTGCGCAGATCATCGAGCGTGATCGGCTGCTTGATCTGGTCCTTGAACAGCCACAGCGCGAGATTGCAGGACTGCGAGCGTCCCAGCGATCCCTTTACCTTGTTGTAGCCTGCTGACGGGTTGTTGCGTGCATATTCGCCGTAGACATACGCGCCCGATGGCAGGCGCAGACGCTGCACAGCGCCCAGCGCTCCGGCGATCATCTCCGGCGGCACCTTCAGGTTGGCGTTCTTCGCCTCGTACAGTGCCACGAGCGCGGCAGCGGCGTTGAAACTGGTGCTCTCATCGCCCGAAGGTGACTTGAGCGTGTAGTTGAAATCGTAGTAACCGAAGCCGCCCTCCAACATCTGCCGCTCGCCCAAAAGCGCGATCTCGCGCTGGCCAATCTCGGCGATCTTGTCGCGCTGGGCCGCGAAACGCTCATCCTTCATGCAGCGCGCCAGGCACTGCGTCATGTACGTGTGGGTCCACGTGTCATAGAACGTCCCGCCGGAGGCGCGGCCGGCGGGCTTGCTGGCGAGGACGTAGGCCAGGCCGCGCTCGACGGCCTTGAACGCCGCCGGGTCGGTCTTGCTCGGTTCGAGCAGGGCCATCAGGCACAGCGCTGTCGTGGCGTCCTGAAAGGCGTGGTGCGAGGAGAGATTGTCGAGATAGATCTCGCCTGTGCGTAGCGACACGAACGTGCCCCACGAGCCATCCTCGTTCTGATTATCGATAAGGAACGTCACACCCTTGGCATAGGACTGTTGCGGCGTGATGGCAGGATCGATGGCCGTGACAACGACCGGTCGCGTGGCGGGGCCGACAGGAGGAGCTGCATGCTGGTTCCGATCGGTCGCCGTGGCCGCTGCAGAGCGATCTGTTGAAGTCGCTCCCGGCTTCGAGTTGCTGGTACAGCCTGAAGCGAGCATCGCGCATGCAAGGGCGAGAGTGCCCGCCACAACCATTCTGGCTTGCCACAGTGCGCCGGGTGCTTCCGGCTTCGCCGGGACCACGCCACCCTGAATGCCGCAGTCACCATTGCAACACGGCGAATCGACAAAGCCGCATCGAGCGCATTGATCATGGCCATGCACGCGCACGCTGGTGGTTTGGCCGCAGTTGGGGCAGATGGTGTTCACGAGCGGACCTCCATGACGCGAGGACGCCAGCCTCTCCCCAAGCCTCTCCCAAACCTCTCCTGGTGGGAGAGGAACGACGCGGCCTTACTTCTTTTCCTCGATCACGACCTCGTCGCCGGTTTTCAGACCTTCCACAACCATCGTCAACTTGTCGTTGGACGGCCCAACGACGATGGTGCGCTCCTCGGTCTTGCCGCCGGCTGTGAGCACCTTGCACGTCGTCTTGCCGGCCTCAGTCTTGATGCATTCCTTGGGCACGGCGAGCACGCCCTTGAGC
>DATKJG010000012.1:0-2623 GCA_035543215.1 Phycisphaerales bacterium
CCAGGATGCGCAGATCGAAGAGCAAGCTCCAGTTGCGGATGTAGAAGAGGTCGTACTGGAGTCGTTTCTTGAGGCTGGTGTCGCCGCGCAGGCCGTTGATCTGGGCCCAGCCGGTGATGCCGGCCTTGACGTTCTGGCGGAGCATGTAGCCGCGCCAGTCTTCGCGGAAGCGCTGGATGAGTTCGGGGCGCTCGGGTCGCGGGCCGACCAGGCTCATCTCGCCCAGCAGTACGTTGAACAGTTGAGGCAATTCATCGAGGCTGGTTCGACGGAGAAACCGACCAAGGCGCGTGATGCGCGGATCATCCTTCTTGGTCCACGCGTCGGTTCCCGCATCACCGTCGCGCAGGGCCTGCACCTCGGCATCGATCTCATGCATCGTGCGGAATTTGAAGAGCATGAAGCGCTGGCCGTTGAGGCTCATGCGCTCCTGGCGGAAGATCACCGGCCCCGCTCCGCCGACTCGAATGGCCGCGGCGATGATCGCCATGGGAATCGCGAAGAGCGCGAGCGCCATCGTCGAACCGATCAGATCAAGGCTGCGCTTGGTGAAGTGGCCCCAGCCGTTGAGCGGGCTCTCGCGCACGGAAAGGATCGGCATGCCGTCGAGTTCGCTGACCGCCATGTTCATCGGCATGTACTTGGGATTCATGTCGGGCACGATGCGCACATCGACCGGAAACTTCTCCAATCGCATGAGTAGCTCCGGCAGCGTCGCGGCCATGCGCGCCGGCAGGGCCAGCACCACGCCGGAAACCTGGTTGACGCGCAGCGTCTCTTCGAGATCGTCGAGGCCGCGCATCACCGGCAGGCCGGCGCACTCGGTCTTCACCGTGTGGCCGTGATGGCTGACGAAGTATGCGGGCGTGATGCCCGTCCAGGAGTTTCGGCCGAGGGTGTGCACGACGACTTGGCCGAGGCGGCCGTTGCCGATGATCGCCACGTGCCGCAGATTCCAGCCATGCGAGCGCAGGAAGCGCAGCATATTGCGGAAACTGAAGCGCCACGCCAGCAGCAGCGTGATGCAGATACCGCCGTACAGGCCCCACTGGTAGCCGGAGAGGTTGCGCCCGTGCGAAAGGACGCCGCGCAGCAGCGTGGTGGCTGCGATCGTGAGCATCAGTCCGATCACCACGGCCTTCATGATGCCGTAGGCCTCGAGGAAGAATCGCTGATCGCGGCGCGCGCGGTACAGCCCGGCCGAGACCATGGCGCCGATCATCAGCGGCGCAGCGATGAGGAACGGAACACCATGCGTGTCGAAGGTGATCGCCGCGGGATTGTCGGTGGGCGGATCGAGGTACGCCAGCCACTCGAAGCGCATGTAGTACGCCAGCACCGACGCCAGGATGATGAGCACGGTGTCGGCCGCGATCAGTACGCTGCGGAAGAAGCGATGTTGCTTTCGTAGCACTCGATCTGGTCTCCATCCACGGGCCCCCATGTGATTCGCGTCGATCGCGGTCAGCAACCGGGAATCAGCCCGATTACTCATCGACCCACGGAGGCGCGTTTCTCGGGTTTATCAACTCAGCTTCAAGTTGCCCGACGGCCTGGCGTGCCTGCGGCGACAGGGTACCAGCAGCGGGCGCAACAATCTGGACAACCACGTAGAAATCGCCCGCACGGCCCTTGGAATCGACTATTCCCTTGCCTCGAACCCGCAGCTTGCGCCCGCTGACAATGCCCGGAGGCACCTTGACATCGACCGAGCCGTCCTTGAGCAGCGGGACCGTCACAGTCACTCCATTGATCGCCTCGGCGACGTTCACCGGAACATCAATCAACAGGTCGAGGCCTTCGCGCGAGAACCACGGATGTTTGCCGACCTCGACGGTCAACAGCAGATCGCCGGGCGGACCGCCGTTGGCGCTCGGATAGCCCTTGCCCTTGATACGAAGTTTGGCCCCGGACTCGATGCCGGGCGGGATCTTGACATTGATCTCGGTTGTCTCACCGCCGTTGCCGAATCGCAGTTGTTCACCGCCGCCGAGCGCGGCGGTCATGAAGGTGATGGTGATCGTGTGCTCGAGATCGCGGCCGGGCTGCGGCGCAGTACGCGGCCGCGCGCCAGGGGCAGGTCCGCGACCGGGGCGTCCGCCCATTCCTGCCCCCGCCCCGCCGAACATCTGTTCAAAGATGCTCGCGAAGTCGCTGGCGTCGAAGCCCCCGCCTTCGCCGCCGACATCGCTCCACACCGTACGGCCGGAGCGCCCTGCGCCGCCGCCCCAGTTCGCCGCGCCGGGCCCGGCGCCGCCCATACCGGCCCCGACGCCGGCGTGACCAAACCGGTCATACGACTTGCGCTTGTCGGCATCGGACAGCACGTCGTACGCCTCCTGCACCTCGTTGAACTTCTTGGCGGCATCCGGCGCCTTGTTCATGTCCGGATGCAGTTGCCGCGCAAGTTTGCGATATGCCTTGCGAATCTCGTCAGCAGATGCGCCGCGCTGAATCCCCAGTACCTCGTAATAGTCGCGTGGTCTGCTCATACGCTGCCGCGATGCGATCGGCAGGAGTATAGCCCGCGCTTGGTGCGATGCGAGCAGCGTGACGCACCGTAGAGTGCATCACAGTCACGCGCCGAATTCAATCGTGCGGCTGAGGCGCAGGCTGCGACTTC
>DATKJG010000013.1:0-3312 GCA_035543215.1 Phycisphaerales bacterium
AGATCGCCCTGGCGGAACTCGACATTCGGCACGCCGCCCAGCCGCTTGCGGGCCGATTCGAGCATGGCCGGTTCGCGGTCGATGGCGATGACCTTCTTCACGAAGGGCGAGAGTTGCTCGGCCGCATTGCCCGTGCCGCAGCCGACATCGGCGATGATCCAATCGGGATCGATGAGCGCCAGCATCGCCTCGGTGGTGAAGCGCTCGCCGAAGAGGTCGGAGCGCACGTGGTCCCACTCGCCTGCGACGCGGCCGAAGAACGCGCGGCTGTCGGTGGCACGTTCGTTGAGCACGCCCACGAGGCGGGCGTCGTCCTGCGCGAAAGTGGGCGAAGGCGATGTGGCTGCCTGCTGGCGCGCCACATCCCAGAGTTGCCGCAGGGCCGGATCAAGCGAGGGCTCGACGACGCGGTACAGGCTGGCCGTGCCCTCGCTGCGCCGGACCGTCCACCCGCCATCGTGCAGCAGTTTCAGGTGGCGGCTGACGGTGGACTGTGGCAACTGCAGCACGCGCGACAACTCGCCCACGCTGAGTTCCTCGCGCTCCAGAAGCCGCATGATGCGCAACCGCACGCCGTCGTTCAGCGCCGTCAGTCGCGAGAGAAGCGGATGCAGGTCAGCCACGCGTCAAAGCATAAAGCAAAAAAGCACAAAGCAAAGAAAGGCAAGAGCCGTCGCGTCGCCACACGGATCATGTCGTCGAGTCTCCCCGACGGTTCACGCGCCCTTGATCTCGCGACCCGGCGGCAGCGGCTGCAACTTGAAGGGATCCTCGCCCAGCCGCCGCAGCATCTCGTGTACGCGCGTGTCGAAGGGGTTGATGCCGTAGGCCTGGCGCAGGCGGCTGACCGCGACATCGAGATGGCCCAGGCGCTCCTCGAGTTTCGCCGCCTCGATGTAGGGCACGGTGCTCTTGCCCATGTCCACTTCGATCGCAGTGTCGAAGCCGACCTGGGCAGAGTCGGGATCATCCATCAGCATCGAGTAGCGCCCCAGTTCGAGATACGCGGCGGTGGTGCGCGTGGTCGAGGCGCGCTCGCGCAGGAAGGCAAAGAGTTTGCTCTCGTCCTTCTGCATGAACATGGCTTTGGCGAATCCGTCAGCGACCTCCTGCGACGGCCGCAGCGTGTACGCCGTCTCGAGCGCCTGGCGGGCCCGCGAGTACTGCTGCGTCTCGATCATGCACAGGCCCATGCGGTACTGGGCCTGCCAGTCGCCGGGATATTGCGAGACGATTTCGGCGTACTCGTCGCGCGCCGCCGCGTAGTCGCCGACCCGGAACTTCTGATCGCCTGAGGCCCGCACGACGTCGATCGGCCGCCGCTGCGTGCAGCCGGCGATCGTAACCAGCGCCGCCAGCAGCAGGGCCAGGGGAAAGAGACGACTCATCCGTGAAACAATCCGTTGCCCGAGCATTGCATCCTCCGTGGTGAACCTTCTGTCGCATCGGCGTCGGGGCCGATTTCGCTTGCACTTCCAGCGTCGCGGGCATGATACAGTTGACCGCGCCGCCGCGCCGTCGGAGGCGAGAGCCCTGGCCGATTTCGTGGACAATTCATCTGCTTCGCTGGCTCCGCTGCGGTTTCTGCCGCAGGGGCGGTGCGTGATCCTGCTCCATACATTGCCCGACGGCGCATCGCATTTCGACTGGCTCAGCGAATCGATCGCTCCTGCGGGCAATCAAGCCTCTGGCGGCGTTGCCCAGGCCAGCGACGATGAACGCTCGCTCATCGCCTTCCGCGCATCACAGTCGGTGGCCGCGCTGCAGCCGGGGCAATCGCTGCTTGTGGACCAACTGCCAAATCACCGGCGGCTGTACCTTGATTTTGAAGGACCGATCTCAGGCGATCGCGGCTCCGTCCGACGCGTCAACACTGGCGTTGTCGAGCACGCGGCGGCAGAGGCAGGGACTGATCGGCTGCGCATCCGCTGGCATCACCGCAGTAATAAAGGCATCATCCAATCGCTTGAAATCCGGAAGCAGACCACCGGACACTGGCTGGCGCGTTGTGAAACCTGCGTGCCTGCGTCAGAATGATGCTGACGGAGTCGGCCGCGGGCCATTCCAGTGCCCGTCGTCGCTTGATGTCCGATGAAGCACTCTGAAGGAGCCCGCGCATGCAACCGACGCCGCCTCCCAATCAGCCCGGCATGCCCGGGGGCGCACCCGGCCAGCCGCGGCCCGCACAAGGCGCGCCCGCCGCGCCGACATCGGCGCCTGCAGGCGGCTCGATGCCTCAGCAACAGCAGCCGTCGAAGATCACGCACACGGCACCCGGGATCGGCCAGCCGGGAGGCGCTGCAACGAGCGCGCCTGCTGCGCCGGCACGACCGTCGGCGCCGCTGTCGCCCAACGATTCGCACGCCGGCATCCCGTCGCCTGCCGGCTCGGGCGCTCCCGCACCTCCGAAGATCACGATGTTCGGGCGCGAGCGCCAACATGAACAGGCATGGGGCCGCACACCCAACAGCACCGGCACTGGCGCGATTCACGTCAAGACCTTCCACTGCAAACTGACCGAGGATGCGCTTCAGTACATGGATCAGACCATCAACGAATGGCTCGATTCGCATCCGCAATACGAGGTCAAGTTCGTCTCCAGCAGCATCGGCACGATGACCGGCAAGTTGAAGGAACCCGCCCTGATCTGCCAGGTTTGGGTGTGACCTGACGCCAGGCGATCGGATACGATTGTTGATCGATCTTGACGGCTCTCGCGCCCGAGCTCGCGGTCCGGGCGAATTGAAGCCGCGTTCGTCCATCCAGCGAAAGAGGAGAATCGATCACCATGCGCACGATTGCACATTCGCTCGTCGGCATACTGGCAGCAACGTCCTCGGCTTCGGCGGGAACGCTGTATGCCATCGACAGCAGCCGCGCCATCTCGACCATCGACATGACGACCGGGGCCAAGACGCCGGTGTCCACAGCCAGTGTGGCAGCCGGTACAACTGCCGGTCTTGCTCGCAATCACGTAACCGGAGTCATCTACCTGACCTCGACAGGCAACGATTCGCTGTTCACTCTTGACTTGGCGTCCGGCACAGCGACGCTTGTCGGTGCCTACGGCGATGCCGCGATCGTCATGCACGGCCTGGAATGGGATTCCAGCACCAGCACGCTGTATGGCGTGTCATCTCACAACAACGGCCTGTACACCATCAACACGTCCACCGGCGTGGCCACGCTTGTCGGAACCAGCGCGCTGACCTCGTTCACGAACCTTGGCTACAACTCCGACACCGACGTGATGTACGCCACCAACTCGGCCACGCCCGAGCGGCTGTTCACCATGGACCGCGCCACTGGAGC
>DATKJG010000014.1:0-6063 GCA_035543215.1 Phycisphaerales bacterium
CCGATGGGAAACGGCATGTGCCGGCCGCGCAGTCGCGGGTGGCCGTATTTCTTCTCGTAGTGCGGCGGCCCTCCCAGCCAGCCGCACACGAACTCGTAGAGTTTCTCGCGCGCCTCATCCAGCGACGGCTTGTGCAGCGCGCGAATGCTTACGAACGCCGACTCGCGATCCATCGTGTCGTAGAACGTCGTCACCAAGGCGCGGACCGCTTCATCGCCGCCCAGCGCCGTGTAGGGCGTGTTCTGGGCGTTGAACGAATGCGACGCGTTGGTCGCGCCGCCGGCTGTCGTTTCACGCTGCGGAAGGCCCGGCTGAAGCATGGGGCTGATCGTAGCGCAGCGGCGAACTCCGCTCGCCTTCTCCAGGGATCGGCGCGCCATCGCGATCCATCGTCAACACATCGAACGCCATGCGGCCGCTGAGAACATCGACGGCCGCATGCAGCAGCATCGGCAGCCACAGTGAGCCGCTGATCGCGTACATCAATCCGACGACCAGACCCACCAGCCCGGTCTTGATGATGCCGCCGACGCCCTGGTAGGAGTGCGCCACGCCGAAGATCACCGCCGAGAGCGCCACGGCGATCCACATGTTCATCGAGTGCGAGAGATACCACAGCATCCAGCCGCGATAGAGCAGTTCCTCACAGACGCCCGCGGTCAATGACAGCCCGTAGAACCAGTGCAGTTCGCGCCGCGACGACGGCAGCAGATCGAGCACGCTCGCGATCTGCCCGCGAATCTTCTCGCGCGTCGAGGCACTGCGCCGAACCGTTGCATTCTGTCTGATCTGCATGACGACAAGCGCAAGCGTGAGCACGGCGATGACGATGAATCCCCAGCCGCTCCACAGCGATCGATCGGGCGGCATGGTCACGCCCAGATCGCGCCACGGGTAGCCATGCCAGAGCCAGATGCAGATCATCACCGCCGTCAGCCCCCACTGGATCGCGATGGTCCAGTGATACTCGGGCGCCTCGGGCTTGAGGCCTTGCGCCCGTTGCTTCGCGCGACGGGCCTTCAGCCGGCGATACTCGATGGCCCCGTACAGCGGCAGGCCGACGATCAGGAGAAATGTCAGGATGTGATCGATGAATGTCAGCATGTTGGCGAACCTCCGGCTGAACGGCGAGCGCGCTGCCGAGAAGTCATCGGCAGCAGTGCGATGGTGATGGACACAGGCACGGCGTCGGCGGCGTCGATGGCATTGGTGTGCCACTCGCGCTCGGCGATCGCCAGAATGGCGTCGATGTGTCGGTTGATCTCTTTCAGCGCCGATGCCGAGAGGTGGGCCGGCACGCGGCGAGTGAATATGTTGCGCTGCTTGCCTTCCGGAACGGCCGCCCCTCCGCTCAAGCCGGCGCGCATCTCGCGCTCAGCGAGGCGAAACATGGAGGCCACGGTCGCCACGGTCGCATCCACGCTGGAGGGCTTGCTGGGATCGCAGGGCATGGCGATCGACTGCGCCACCGGCCGGTACAGCGTCTCATCGCGCTTGCCCGCCTTGCGCGTGCCGGCCTCGACGAGCAGGCCGAATTTGGCCAGCAGGCGCACATGGTGATACAGCGAATCCGGCCGGCGGCCCATGGCCCGGGCGATCTCCGCGATCGAAGCGCCTCCCCACTCCGCCTGCTTTCGGGCATCGCCCCTGGGCACGGTGGCGACGGCGAACTGCTCGAGGATCTCCAGCCGCAGGGGCGACGTCAGCAGGCTCCGCTGCCGGGGGCTCGACACCACGAACATGTCCAAGGCGCTTGGCCGCACGAACTCATGATCGCAGCCTATTGAATAGAGTCAACTAAATTCAATGAAAATAGTCACGTATTTTCATCATTGGACACAGGTCAACACGCTGGGCCCCCCCTTCATCAACTCGTCATTTCCAATCCGGGCTGCTCAACCGCCCTGCAGCGACAGTTCCTCCAGCACTTCGGAGGTGATGTCGAGCCCGGTCGGATACTTCACAGCCGTGCGCAGGCGAATCTCGGTCAGCGCGCCCTCGGCATCCTGGGCCTTGAACTCGTTTTCGGTCGGAATGAACCGCAGCACGATATCCACGCCCAGTTTCTGAGACACGACATCCACCGCTGATGTCAGTTCCTTGTAGGCCTTCTGCAGTTGCGCCACATCCATGACGTTGCGGCGACCAATGGCCTCCTTGCCCCAGTTCATGTACTCCTCGTACAGGGCCTGGGCTTCCTTGAACTTCTCCTGGGCCGCGGGGTCATTGCGATCCGCGTTCTTCAACTGCTCACCATAGGCGTCCAGCCGCTCGCGGTAGTCCTTCTCCTTGACCTCGAGTTCATCGCTCAGCGTCTTGCGCTCCTCGGTGAACGCGGCCGACTCCATCAGCGGATTCAGCGCCTTGGAGATGTCGACGAAGGCGACGGTGTAGGTCTGGCGGAAATCGCCGGTGGGCGAATCGGTGCGGCTCCACGTGATTCGACCATCCTTGGCGCGGACCTCGACCTCCTTGTCGCCGTCGGTGAGTTTCACCGCCTCGGCCGGACCGAGAATGTCGGCGACAAAGGCGCGCGTCTCGGCGAACGCAGCACGGCCGCTGCTCGAAAGCAGGAACACGAGGTTCATGGCGCCGAGCAGGCCAAGGGCGGAGTACAGGACGATGCGTTCGGTGGATTTCATGTTCATCTCGTGTGGCAGGCGGCGCCCTCGCCGCCGTGGTGGACACTGTCAACGCCCCGTTCTACAGACACATCGATCATAGGGAGCAGTCCATCGAGCATTCGATTGCGCGATCGAGGCCCTGCGGCGTCTCGCTTCTCGCGAGATTATTCGCCCTGGTCCAGCACTGCCATGAAGGCCTCCTGGGGAATGTTCACGCTGCCGATGGCCTTCATGCGCTTCTTGCCTTCCTTCTGTTTCTCCAGCAGTTTGCGCTTGCGCGTGATGTCGCCGCCGTAGCACTTGGCCGTGACGTTCTTTCGCATCGCGGAGATGGATTCGCGCGCGATGATCTTGCCGCCGATCGCCGCCTGGATGGCGATCTCGAACTGATGGCGATCGATCTGCGCCTTCAGTTTCTTCAGGATGCCGCGCGAGCGCTGCTCGGCGTTGTCGCGATGACAGATCAGGCTCAGCGCCTCAACCGGCTCGCCGTTGACGAGGATGTTCACCTTCACCAGGCGGTCGGCGTGGTAGCCGGTGATCTCGTAATCCATCGTGCCGTAGCCGCGCGTGATGGATTTCAGCTTGTCGTAGAAGTCGTAGATGATCTCGGCCAGGGGCAGCTCGTAGTCCAGAATCTGCCGCGTATCGCTGACGAACTTCTGGGCCTTGAACGTGCCGCGCCGGCTGTCGCACAGTTTCATCAGGTCGCCGATGTTCTCGTTGGGGCAGATGATCTCGACGCGCACGATCGGCTCGCGAATCTCCCGGATGATTGAGGCATCGGGCAGGTCGGCGGGATTGTGAATCTCAGCCACCTCGCCGCTCGCGAGCAGCACCTGGTACGAAACCGTCGGCGCGGTCTGAACCACTTCCACGCCGCCTTCGCGCTCAAGGCGTTCCTGCACGATGTCCATGTGCAGCAGGCCGAGAAAGCCGCAGCGGAAGCCGAAGCCGAGCGCCTCGCTGTGCTCGGTTTCGAAGGTGAACGACGCATCGTTGAGATGCAGTTTCTCCATCGCTTCGCGCAGCGACTCGAAATCGTTCTTCTTGTTCTCGCCGGGATCGCCTGTGGAGGGATAGAAGTCGCAGAACACCATCTGCTGCGGTTCCTTGTAGCCCGGCAGCGCTGTCTCCGCGAGGTTGTTTTCGAGGGTGATCGTGTCGCCAACGCGAACATCCCCCAGCGAGCGGATCGCCGCGACCATGTAGCCCACCTGGGCTGTGCCCAGGCTCTTGAGTTTCACCGGATACGGGTTGTACTGGCCGAGTTCAGAGATCTGGAACGTGCGGCCGGTGCCCATCATGCGGATCTTGTCGCCGACCTTGACTTCGCCGTCGAAGATTCGGAAGTACACAATCACGCCGCGGTAGTCGTCGTAGCGGCTGTCGAAGATCAAGGCCCGCAACTTGTCGGTGGTCGAAGCGCGGGGGGGCGGCAACTTCTCGCAGATTGCATCCAGCAATTCCGTGATGCCTTGGCCAGTCTTGACTGAAACGTACAGACAGTCCTCAACAGCCAGGCCCAGCACGCTCTCGACCTCCATCGCCACCTTCTCGGGCTGGGCGGCCGGCAGATCGATCTTGTTCACCACCGGAATCAGTTCGAGATTGTTCTCGACCGCGAGGTAGGCGTTGGCGACGGTCTGGGCCTCGACGCCCTGCGTGGAATCGACCACCAGCACCGCGCCTTCGCAAGCGGTCAGCGCGCGGCTCACCTCATACGCGAAATCGACGTGGCCCGGTGTATCGATGAAGTTGAGTTCGTAGTCCTCGCCCTTGTATTGATGGTGGACGGTGACGGCCGAGGCCTTGATGGTGATGCCGCGCTCGCGCTCCAGGTCCATCGAATCGAGCATCTGCTCCCGGGCATCGCGATCGGCGACGGCGTGGGTGGCCTGCAGGAGCCGGTCGGCCAGCGTCGACTTGCCGTGATCGATGTGGGCGATGATGGAGAAGTTGCGGATGGGCACGGGAATGGCGGGAAGCGGCGATTCTAGCCATATCGCCGCTTGCGGCGAAGCGTGCGCACCCACGCGCGGGGACGGCCGGCACAGTCAGCGCGTCAGCCACGCGATGAACGCGAGCACGATCGCCGGACTCAGCCAGCACACGAGGCCCACCCACGTGCGATGCGGTCGCGACCATTGGCTGAAGGCGCGACGGCGCGCGATCACCCACGCCATAAGCAGTCCGATGAATGCGTTCAACGCCACAACGATGAAGATGCGAGACCATTGCGGCAACTCGCTGACCGAGGTGAATCCGGACCGGACGTTCTGTGGCAACCATGGATTGCGCAGCACGCCGGCGACATTGTCGAGCAGCGCGACAAGAAGCAGCAGCGTGATGAGCGCCGCCACGCCACAGCCGGCGATGGCCGCGAACCACCACGTCGAGGTTGACGGCCCAGCGCCGACGACTGCCAGCCCGAGTTCGCAGCCGCATTCGGGGCACTTGTCAGACATGCAGCCGCGCAGGGCGTAGCGGCACGAAGGGCAGCGCGCATCGCTGTTGGCGAGGAATGATGCGAGGATTTCACGCGAGTTCGAATTCGAGTCAGCCATGCATCACCTCGAATGTTCAACCGCCATGTTGTCGATCAGTCGCGTTCCCCCCACTCCTTCCGCGCCGCCGATTCGCGCCGCGATGAGCGCCCGGCAAGGCCGATCGAAACGTACCACAGGCATCAGCGTCTGGGCATCGCGCACGGCAGCGTAGTCGATCTCGAACCCCGCCTCCTCCAGCAGCACGCGCATCACATCCTCCGCCGCGGCCGGCGTGCGCTCCTGCTTCGCCTCGCTGAGCGCCCGCCACAGCGTCAGCGCGGTCTTGCGCTGCTCGGAAGTCAGGTAGGCGTTCCGGCTGCTCATCGCCAAGCCATCGCGCTCGCGAACTGTCGCATGCGGGATAACCTGGAGATCGCGCCAGCGCGGTTGCTGCTCGCGAACCATGTCAGTGATCACGCGCAGCTGCTGATAGTCCTTCTCGCCGAAGACGGCCTGCGCCGGCTGGACGATGTCGAACAGCCGCCCGACGACCTTCACCACGCCGATGAAATGCGTCGGGCGGGACGCGTCTTCAAGTTTCGGCCGCGTGGCCACCTCAGGCAGCGACGGCATCGCGAATCCGTCAGCCACGCGAGCTTTCCCGGCGGGATACATCTCCTCGACGCTCGGTGCGAAGATCACATCGGCTCCGGCCTGCTCGCAGATCGCCGTGTCCTCCTCGAGTTGCCGCGGATAGCGGGCGAAGTCCTCGTTCGGCGCGAACTGAGTCGGGTTCACAAAGATGCTCACCACGACGCCCCTCCCTCCCCCGCGCCCAGCGATGTCGCGCGCCCGGCTGATCAACGCCAAATGCCCGGCGTGCAGCGCGCCCATCGTCGGCACCAACACCGGTGCCTGTGGGCGGCTGGCGAGGGTCTCATTCAGGTGCG
>DATKJG010000015.1:0-2005 GCA_035543215.1 Phycisphaerales bacterium
CGCTACCAGCGGCTTCTTCGAATCGGCGACGGCCGCAAAGTTCGCCTCCTCGCCGTTCTTTGAATACTCGAACGGGCGCGGATTGCCTTCAAGCGGCGACGGACACAGATGCGCGAAGATGTCCAGCAATTCCTTGATGCCCACATCGTTCCGTCCCGAGACGAAACACACGGGAATCAGGTGCCCTTCGCGCAACGCCTTCTCGAACGGCTCGTGCAACTGCTGCGGGGTGACCTCGCCCTTCTCCAGGTACACCGCCATCAGGTCCTCATCGACCTCGACCACCTGATCGACGATCGCGGTGTGATACTCCTTCACATCGCCCAAGTCGCTGGAGCCGGTGGTGCTCTGGAAACAATCGACGATCTTCGTTCCCTTGTCGGCGGGCAGATTCACAGGCCGGCAGATCGAGCCGAACGTCTCCTGAATGCTCATGAGCAGGTCGCCCAGGTCCGCGTCGTGATCGATCTTGTTGATGATGATCAGCCGCGGCAAGTTGCGCTCGGCCGCGACCTTCATCACGCGCCGCGTGGTCGTCTCGATGCCTGCGGCGGCGTCGATGAGCACGGCGACCGTCTCGACCGCAGGGAACACGCTGATGGTCTTGCCGAGGAAGTCCGAAGCCCCCGGCGTATCCAGCATGTTGATGTGCGTACCCTCGTAGTCGAGGTTGACGACCTTGCTGTCGAGGGTGTGCCTGAATTCCTTCTCCAGCGGGTCGTAGTCGCAATGCGTTGTGCCGTCTTCGACCTTGCCAACGCGCCCCGTCATGCCTGCCTTGTTCAGGATGTGCTCGATGAGCGTCGTCTTGCCGGAACCCGCGCCCCCCGTCAAGGCAATGTTGCGGATCTCGGCGGTGGTGTACTTGGGCATGGCGGAAGAAACCTCCGGCGGATGCGGGCAGCCAAGGCCGCACATCCACGCGTTTGTGAGTTCAGATTGAGTTGGCGTCCGGCAAGGGTCAAC
The DNA here is from genome assembly GCA_035543215.1 of Phycisphaerales bacterium. Taxonomy (GTDB): domain Bacteria; phylum Planctomycetota; class Phycisphaerae; order Phycisphaerales; family SM1A02; genus DATKJG01. Next base: position 967 of record DATKJG010000015.1, read on the forward strand.
CAATATACCAGCGGCGACAAGCCCGGCGGGCGCGGGAGAATCCCCGAAAACGGAACGGGCCCGCACACGGGCCGCTATTCTCGATGCTCTGTGCGATGACTTCGCCTCGATTCCACATCGTGCTGCTGAATCCCGAGATCCCCCACAACACCGGGGCCATCGGCCGCACCGCCGCCGCCACTGGCTGCCGTCTGCACATCGTTCATCCCATCGGCTTCGACATGAGCGAGAAGGCCCGCCGCCGCGCGGGGCTGGACTACTGGCACCTGGTCGATTGCGTCGAGCACGAATCGTGGGAGGCGTTTCTCGCGTCAGAGAGGCCGGGACCCGGACGCTTGTGGCTGTATACGACGAAGTCGACGCGGCCGCACTGGGAGGCGGCGTTTCGCGAAGGCGATTACCTGCTCTTCGGCCAGGAAACGCGCGGCGTCCCGGCGGCGATTCAGGAGTGGGTGCGTACGACGCACGGCGAGAACAATCGCATCACGCTGCCGATGATCGATGATCCCGCGGCACGAAGCCTCAATCTCGCCAATGCCGTGTGCGCGGCGGTGTACGAGGGCCTGCGGCAACTTCAAACACGCTGAGATCGTCAGAAGCCCACGGACATTGTCCGTGGCGTCAATGCCACAACGGAAACCGCGCGCACAACTTCGCGACATCCTCGCGCACCTTCGCGCAGGCGCTCGCATCGCCCTTGGCGTCCATCACGCGATCGAGCAGCCCCGCCACGTCGCGCATGTCGGCTTCCTTCATGCCGCGCGTCGTCAATGCGGGCGTGCCCAGGCGCAAGCCACTGGTGATTGTGGGTGGCCGCGGATCGTTCGGGATGCCGTTCTTGTTGGTGATGATGCCGGCCGATTCCAGCCACTTCTCCGCATCGGCCCCGGTGAGATTCGCATCGCGCGGCCGCAGGTCGACCAGCATGAGGTGGTTGTCCGTGCCGCCGCTGCAGAGGCGATAGCCGTGCTTCACGAGCGCCTCGGCCAGCGCCTTCGCGTTCTTGACGATCTGCTGGCAGTAGGTCTTGAACTCGGGC
>DATKJG010000016.1:0-3591 GCA_035543215.1 Phycisphaerales bacterium
TGAGGACATCATGGGCGCCCAGATTCACTGGGACGGCACCGTGACGCATGCCGCCTATGGCATCGATACTTCCGGCACGAACGACTTCAATCCCACGGTTTCCACCATGATCATGCCGTCCAAGCAGTACATGGTGGCCTACGAGGAGAACGGCTCGTTCATCTTCGCCCGCGCGTTGACCGGAACCACCATCAACACGGGTGCGAACCTGACGAGCCTGGAAGGCGCGTTCCCCAGCGAGCACGCCTGGGCGCCGGTTCTCGACGCCATCGACGGCAAGTTCATCATGGCGTACAACCAGACCTTCCCGGCGTTTCCTGACGCCGACGCCAACGTCTCCACCTACTGCACCGCGACAGGCGTGATCCGCGTCGCCGAGGGGCACCGGGCGCTGGCTTGGACGCTCCAGGAAGACGATCAGCTGGCCCTGGCCTCGACCTATGCGACCGGCGGCAGCTCGCTGAATCGCGAAGGACTCGTGTCGTGGACCCACCGTTCGGGCAGCTACGGCGAGATCATGCTGGCCGAGTACCAGGGTCACGCTTCGTGCTGCAAGGGCGACATCGCCCCGGCAGGCGGCAACGGCGTGATCGATGTCAACGACCTCCTGGCGGTCATCGCCGCGTGGGGCAATGTCAGCGGCACTCCCGCCGCCGACATCAATGGCGATTTCGCCGTTGACGTCAATGACCTTCTCGCGGTCATCACGAGCTGGGGTCCCTGCCTGTAACCACTCGTTGATCTCGACGTAGCCGATTCTCCTTCACATTCGCGACGACCCCCGGCTCTGCCCGGGGGTCGTTCGCTTTCATTCAGTTCTCGTCTTCGGAACACGAATTGCCGATCGACTACCATCCCGCACCATGCCCGAGAAGCCGCCACCATCATCCGCCGCGCACCAGACCGACCTGGTCGAGACGCTGCAGTCGCTGGTCGTGGCGTTCGTGCTGGCCATGACCTTCCGCGGCTTCGTGGTCGAGGGCTTCGTCATTCCCACCGGTTCGATGGCCCCCACGCTCATGGGTGCGCACACGCGCGTGCAGTCGCGCCAGACGGGATGGGAGTTCGCGGTGGGAATGGATCAGTCGAGCCCGAACGCCGGCGCCCTCATCGCCGATCCGATGCTGGGCCCGACATACGCCGGCTCGGCTCTCGCGCCCAACGTGCCGCAGCGCCGCATGGGCGATCGCATCCTTGTTCTCAAGTGCCTCTATCCGTTCTCCGAGCCGCATCGCTTCGACGTCGTCGTGTTCAAGAACCCCACGCGTTCGCAGGGCGATGAAGCCAATTACATCAAGCGCCTGATCGGCCTGCCCAACGAGGAACTCTGGCTGGTCGATGGCGACGTCTTCGCCCGCCACTCGGGCGATTCAGAGTTCCGCATTCAGCGCAAGCCCGAGCACGTGCAGCGCGCCGTCTGGCAGCCCGTGCACGACAGCGACTTCACGCCGGTGAATGTCGATCGCCTCAGCGAGCAGTCCGGCCGCCGCTGGCCCGGCCCGCCATGGACCGGCGATCCGGCGATCTGGGACCTCGGCGGCCGCTCCTACCGCTGCAGCAGCGATGGCCCGTGCGAACTGACCTGGGATTCCAGCCGTCGCGAACTCGATGACTGGACCGCCTACAACATGCTCAGCTATCCCGGCTTCGATCGCCGGCGCTATCTCTCGTGGGTCAGCGACCTGCGCGTCGCGGCGACCATCGTGCCCGAGCGCGATGGCCTGATCACGCGGCTCGAACTGCAGGCCCGCAGCCAGGTCTTTGAGTTCATCATCGAGCCGACGCGCGCGATCATGCGCATGCGACCTGCCGAGGGCGGCGACAGCGGCGCGGGCGTGATCGAACGCAGCCAGGCCATCGAACTCCCCGGGGCCGGGCGCGCCTTCACCGTCGAATGCTGGCACGTTGATCAGCAGATGCGCCTGTTCATCGACGGCGATGAAGTCATGCAGCCGCTGACCTACGACTGGGCGCCCGTGCAGCGGCTGCAGAACTCCGCGGGCGTGTTCACCAGCGATAACCCCGAGACGCTACTCAACCGCAGCGTGCTGCCGCCGCGCCTGAAGTGGACCTTCCAGGGCTCGCCGCTGACGCTCAATCGCGTGCGCGTCGATCGCGACCTGCACTATCGCCGCGATTCGCTGCCGTCGAAGGCTGTCGAGAATCCCACCAACCCGGGCTTCGAGAACATCGTTCGCCCCGGCATGCCGGCCTTCGGCACGCATCCCGACAACCTCGCGCACCTCGGGCCGGATCATTTCATGATGGCCGGCGACAACAGCCAGATGTCGCTTGATTCGCGCCTGTGGGGCAATCCAGATCGCCTGGTCGCCTCGCAGATCGATCCTGCGCCGTTCGTCGTCAATCGCAAACTGCTGCTGGGCAAGGCGTGGGTGGTGTACTTCCCCGCGCTGTATCCGCTCAAGCACGAAGGCGTGCCGGTGATTCCCGACTTCGGCCGGCTGCGATTCATTCGCTGAGTCGATTCACTCGCTCGTGAATCGTTCGAAGCGCAACAGGCACTTGCGGAAGTCGCTGAGCGATTGCCGCGCGCGTTCCGCCAGCGGCGCGATCTTCGGGAACGCCGCCATACGCACCTGTTCCATCTGCTTCGACTTCGCCCACTCGGTGAGCACCGGCGCGAAATCGCCGGCGCCGCGGGCCGCCTTCACGTCGAAGATGCTCTCCAGCCCGGCCAGGGCCGCGTTCATGTCGTTCTTGCGGAAATACGGCGAGAACGTGCCGTAGTACAGCGGCTCCCAGTGGTCGTAGATGATCGCCAGCGACAGCAATCGGTCGGTGTCGAGGCTCTCGCGAATGGCGTCCGCCGTGTCGCGCACCTCGTCGCTGAATTCCGGAAGATCGGCCGGCAGCCCCTGCACCCAGTAGCGCATCGGGTATTCGAGGTCGCGCCGCATCGTCGCGATCGCCGGCTGATAGTGGAACGGATCGCCCCGGCTGAACCGGCGCACGGCCTCCTGCAGCAGCGCGATGTGCGACGACTCGAGCAGCCGGCCATCGATCGCCGCATCGGCGAGGGCATCGACGTCGGCGAAGACGCGATGAGCCGACAGCGATCCGCCCACGGTGCCATCGGTCGTAAGGTCCGCGCTGAGCAGGTACGCCGTCTCCAGTCGCGCCGCCGCCTCGTCATAGCGCTGCGCGTGAATCATTCGCGCCGCGTCAGCCACCAGCAGCCGTCCGCACCACAGCAAGCCCGCGTGATATCGCCTGAACACGTTGGGCCAGTGTCCCGCGGCGTAACTCCAATCGCTGCGAGGCAGATGGGCCGCGGTCGAGAGCGTGCCGATCACCTCCTGCATGTCGTGGCGCGCGAGGATGGCTGTCAGGGTCGCGTCGGCGGGCACATCGTGCTTGGCTGCATAGGCGTCGACGGCCCGGCGCTTGTCCGGATCGATCGCCTCTACCTGCCGCGTGGCGCGGATGTACCACACCGCCGCATTCGCCAGGCTCATCGGATCGATCTCGCCTGACGCGATGCCGCGCAGCAGCCGCCGTCGGTCGTCGATCTCCTTGCGCGTGCGCTCCATGTTCAGGCGCAGCATGTCGGCATCGACCACCATGAAGTAC
>DATKJG010000017.1:0-2594 GCA_035543215.1 Phycisphaerales bacterium
GAGATGTTCCGCACTTCGCAGAAGGATCTGCGCAAGTCGCTGGACGAGAAGAAGTCGTTCAAGGGCCTGGAGGACCAGTTCATCAAGGCGATGAAGGACTTCAAGGCCGGCTGGAAGCCGACGGGCAACGCGGCGGCGCCCGCACCGCCGGCGAAACAGGCCAAGCCCGCCGCCAAGGCCTGATTCCAGTCTGTGATCTGCCAAACCACCCGCGCGACCCGTCTCTCCCCGGCGGGTCGCGTCGCATGATTACTCCGCAGAGGGCGCGGGTATCCTGAGGCGCCGAAAGAGAGGAGACCCGCCCATGCTGAAACTCCGTGCCCTCGTCGCCGCGTGCGGTTCCGCGCTCGTTTCGATCGCCTTGCAGGCCTCATCGCAGGAGCCGTCTCCTGCGGTCATCGTCATCGATGACGTCACGCTCATCGATGTCGAGAACGGTCGCGCGATCGAGCATCAGAGCATCACGATCGCCGGAGAACGCATCGAGCGCATCGACGAAGCAGCCAAGGCGCAGATTCCCGAGGGCGCGACCGTCATCCCCGGCAAGGGCCTGTTCCTGATTCCCGGCCTCTTCGACGCCCACGTGCATTTCACCGCGAGCGCGGAGACCTTCGGCCCCATGCTCCTGGCCAACGGCGTAACCGCGGTGCGCGACACCGGCGCCGACACTAACACCATCGTCGCGCTGCGCACGCAGTCGCAGGTGCGCGGAGCGATGCTCCCGCAGATCATCTGCACGGGCGCGATCATCGACGGCGACCCGCCTGTCTGGCCCTTCTCGGAGGCGTGCGACACCGCCGACGAGGCCCGGGCTGCGGTGCGCAAACTGAAAGACGCCGGCGTGGACATGATCAAGGTCTACAGTCGCCTGCAGCCTGAGGTCTATCGCGCCGCCGTGGCGGAGGCGCACGCCGTTGGGTTGAAGGTCACCGGCCACGTGCCCAACGCGGTGACTCTTGCCGAGGCGCTCGAAGCGGGGCAGGACTGCGCCGAACATCTCATGGGCTTGGACAGGATGCTCGTTGAACTCTCCGGCAAGCCCGCGGATGATCGACAAGGCATCTGGCCCGGGCTCTCAGGCTGGCTGCGGATGCCGGACATCGCCCGCAACGTGCTGCGCCAGCGGCTGGAGCAGATCGCCCGTGCCGGAATGGTGCAATGCCCGACCGTCGTGGTGATTCAGGGAATGGCCGCTGCAGGCGATGCCGAGACCGCCGGCAAGGACGAGCGCATGGCCTACGTTCCCACGAGCCTGCGCGCCTTCTGGTCCAGCGGTGACTACGCGGAGTTCGGGAAGTTCGCCGGCGCCTTCGTGCCGCACATGAAGGCCATGGTGGGCGAACTGCACAAGGCCGGAGTGACGCTGATGGTCGGCACCGATCTGGCCAATCCCTTTATCTTCGCCGGGTTCTCACTGCACGATGAAATGAAGAACTTCAGCGAGGCGGGCGTGCCCGCCGCCGACATTCTGCGCAGCGCGACGATCATCCCGGCCCGGTTCTGCGGCGTGGACGATGACTTGGGCTCGATTGCCAGGGGCAAACTTGCGTCGATGGTGCTGTTGCGGGCCAATCCGCTGGGCGACATCGCCAATGCCTCCCGGATTCAGAGCGTGTTCGTGCGCGGCGTGCATCACGATCGCGCCGAGCTGGACAAGATGCTGGAGGGTGTCCGCGAATACGTCTCGAGCACAGCGCCAGCAGCGGGCGCGGCGGGCGTGGACATGAACCTCGAGGGCGAACTGGTTGCGCGCGGGCGCTACTCGATGAAGTTCAACGGCCAGTTCGACGCCGGCGTCGAGGATTTCGTCATCACGCGCGACAAGGCCGGCTACCACGTTCGCTCGCACAGCCAGCCCCAGGGCGGTTACGCGCCGCCCTCGGTGGTGACGTTCCATGTCGATCCCGCCTTCAAGTTCATATGGGCGGAAATGAAGCAACTCACCGCCAAACCGCTGACAGCGACCTATGAACTGAAAGATCGCACACTTACGGCCACCGCCGTCGAAGGAGCTGAGAACGCCAAGCCGCAGGAATTCAGCATGCCCGACAATGGGCTGGTCACCGCGTCTGTCAATGCCTGCGACTTTGTCATCTTCGGCGCGGTGCGCGACCTTGCGATCGACGCCACGCGCGAATTCCGGGCAGTCGGCTTTGGCTTCGGCGGCTGGCAGGTCGGCGCCGTGCCGTACACCGTCACGCGCAAGGCCGATGAGGAGTTCACGAAGCACGACGGAACGAAGGTGCAGGCGCAGCGAATCGACACGATGATGACCAGCCAGGGCATGGAGATGAAAGGCCAGTCGTGGTTCGACGACAAGGGCGTGCTGCTCCGCACCGTCCTTCGCGCGCCGTTCGGAACCATCGAGACCACGCTGGTTGAAACCAAGGATCAGTGAGGCTCGGAAGTGACACAGGGCCGTCACCGCGACGGCCCTGTGAGCGATCAATCTGACTTCGGCTTGTCAATCCCAATTGGTAATGACCGCGAGCATGTCGTTGACGTTGACGACGAAATCGTGATTGAAGTCGGCGTTTGACCAGGTGCACGGCCCCCATGCGGTGATGACCCCCAGCAGGTCGTTGACGTTGGTC
>DATKJG010000018.1:0-3362 GCA_035543215.1 Phycisphaerales bacterium
CAACTCCCGGGTACAGCAACTTAGGCAGGTGTCGAGCGGGTCGCGCAACATGTGAATGACCCTTGCGCCTGGCAACAACTGCCAGATCAGTCCAACATGCTGGTAATCGTGCGGCATCTTGTTTGCGACGCGCGCCGCAGACCCGCCGAGGTGCCTGAGCCGCGCAAGGTACATGCCGCCGAGCCTGGTTGCGGTTTCCGCGGTCAGGTCCGCCGCCGCAGCCGGATACGGATAGATCGAGCCGGCTTCGGTCGTCAGCATCCTGGCGATGTTGTCGATATCCGGCAACTCTCCGGCGCCGAACGCACGTGGGTGGGCATGGATGATCTGCTCAACGAGCGTCGTGCCGGAACGCGGCATCCCCACGATAAAGACCGGAACATCAGACTGTACATTCGATCGCGCGAGTGCTCGAAGGCTCGACCCACCGAAGACATTGATCACATCGTCCAGAAGATGGGCGAATTCGGCAGGATTGAAGCTCCCCTTTTGCAGCGCGTGAGCCTCCGCGCACGCATCCATCGCGCGGTCATAATCGCCCAGCCGATCATACGTCTTGCACAACAGGAACCAGAGGCGACGGCGCTCAATCGGTGGATGGCGCACATCCGCCGCCGCCGCACGCATCCAGTGAATCGCTTCCTCAAAGCGCCCCAGCCCGTGCAAGGCACGACCGGCGAGCGTGTACACCTCAGCCCGCGCGCTGGCGTCTTTCAGCGGACCTTCAATGCATGCCAGCGCCTGCTGGTACTCGAATCGCGCTTCACGCGCCATGGCTTTCTGGAGCAGGAAGTCTGCATCGCCGGCAAAGATCTGCAGGGCCTCATCGCAGGCTGCGATGGCTGATGCCGGCTCTCCCATGTTGAACAGGTTCTGCGCATGCAGCAGTCGCACATAACGATCGTGGGGCTTGACTTGGAGCGCGGCCTGCGCCAGCCGATCAACTTCTGCAAGTTCATGACGGCTGCGGGCCATGAGGGCCAGCAGTATCATCGCGTCCACGCTGCGGGGCTGGGCCTTGAGAATAGCCTCCGCCATTTCGCGGGCCGCCATGGCAAGCCCCTGCTCGAAGAGGCGCTTCGCCTCGGCAATCGTCGGTGTTTGGCGGCGAATCCCGGCCATGTCAGGCATCGTTGGAAACGAAACTACAGACTGGCTTCAACTCCCAGTGCGCGCTTGAGGGGACCCAGATGCTTCTCGTAGTGCCGCCAGCGCCCGATCGACGAATCATAGATCGGCTTGTTGACCTGATCGTAACTCAGCGTCATCACCGTGCGATCGGCCTCCCAGTAGCGTAAACAGCGATCGTCCCACGGCAGGCCAAGGAAGTCGATGATCCGGCGGGTAATGCGCTCCTGATCGGCCACGAGTTCCTCGTACTGTACGGTCAGAATCGGCAGGTCAAGCGTGGCCTTCCAGTGATCCATCAATCGCTCGTGCTGGCGGTACACAAACCCGAGGTGCTCCAGACTTCCGGCGTACGACATGCGATGCGGATTGAGGTGCCGCATGTAGCAACTCAGGCAGGTGTCCAGCGGATCGCGGAGAATGTGGAGGATTCGCGCGCCGGGCAAGAGCATCCAGATCAGTCCGACGTACTGGTACTGCTCGAGCATTTTGTTGACGATGCGCGAGGCATGCTGGTCGAACGCCCTCAGTCGCGACATGTATTGAGAGGCGAATCGGTCGGCGAGCTCGGACGTGATGTCGACCGCGGCGTGCGGGTACGGGTAGATCGAGCCGGCTGCCACGGGCATGGTCTTGGCTGCGATCTCGATATCCAGCATCTCGCCGGCGCCGAAACCCTGTGGGTGGGCGTGGATGATCTGCTCGAGGAGCGTCGTTCCCGAACGCGGCATGCCGATGACGAATACCGGCAGGTCCGATCGCAGCCGCGCTCGCGCCAGGGTGCGCAGCGTGGAAGCGCTGAACGCGGTCCTCAAGTCGTCCACCTGCGCCTGGAACCGCGCCGGATCGAATGGCCTGGTCGAAAGCGCGTGGGCCTGGGCGGCGGCGGCCATCGCCAGGTCGTAGTCGCCCAGGCGGTCGTAGGCATCAACCAGTTGGAACCAGATGCGCTGGCGGACCTCGGGCGCTTGCTTGCGATCTTTGGCGACCGGCCCGGTGAGGGCAATGGCCTCCTCAAAGCGATTCAATCCTTGCAGTGCGCGGCCGGCCAGCGTCAATATGTCCGCCGTGGGAGCGCCTGGGCGCAGCGCCGGTTCCAACGCAGCCAGCGCCTGCTCGAACTCCAGGCGAGCGACATGCGCCAGCGCCTTGGTCTTAATGAACTTGACATCATCAGGAAAGAGCGCCAGCGCGCGATCGCATTCCTCCACGGCCTGTTGTGCCGCACCCATTTGGAACAGGTTCTCCGCACGGACCGCCATGAGAAACCGGTCGTCCGGGCGGAGGGCAAGGGCTGCCTGAGCAAGTCGATCAATCATGGCGTGATCGCCGCGCGCCTGCGCCATGACGGCAAGGAGAATCATGGCATCGACGTTGTCGGGCTGGGCCGCGAGGACAGCCTCCGCCATCTGGCGGGCTGCATTTGAGTGGCCCTGCTCAAACAGCCGCCGCGCCTGTCGAACGGATGGAGGGTCGTGCGACACGTGATATGCCCATTTCTTTCGCCGGGGGGCTGACATCGTATCGCGGCCATTGCTCGCGGCATGCATCGTTGCAGCAAAGAACAAGGCCTCTCCAGATTGGAGAGGCCTTGTGGGAGGTCAAGCGTGCAGATCGGATCAGATCAGATCAGCGGCGGCTGCGACGGCGGCCGAGGCCGGCGACGCCCGCTACGCCCAGGAGGCCCAGCGCGCCAGGCGCCGGAACCGTCATGTGCAGGGTGAAGTTGGTCAGGTTGCCGTCGGCGCTGCCCGGGAAGTCATCCACGATCGTGAGCCGCCACGTACCGTTGATGTTCTGGCCGTCAAACGCGGAGAGGAACGTTTGGGCGTCGAGAGAGTTGCTGGCCTGGTAGTTGCCCGGAGCGACCACGCCGGTGCCGGCGGCGATGACGGCAGACAAGAAGGTCGTGGGCGACTCGTCGTTAAAGCGGTACAGGCCCGCGAGATCGGCGGAGGAGCCCGTGCCGGGGCCGACGTCCTCGAAGATGTCCACGGTCGTGCCGGTGTTGACGTGCGTGAGGCTCACGTTGAGATCGCCCACCCAGGCGTGCGATGCCCAGTTGGTGGTGATGTCGAGATCGGCGATGGTGCCGCTGGCGCCGATGATGAGATCGACGGTGTGCACGGCGCTGCCGTTGACGATGGTTCCGCCGGCGCTGGTGAAGTCCTGGGCGTTGGCTGACGATGCGATGCCCACGGTCGCGATCGATGCGATCAGTGCTGATTTCGCTT
>DATKJG010000019.1:0-3522 GCA_035543215.1 Phycisphaerales bacterium
GCATCGATCCGCACTTTCTGCCGCATGTGTTCGAGCGCTTCAGCCAAGGCGATGCATCGGCGGCGCGGCGGCATGGCGGACTGGGCATCGGCCTGGCGGTCGCCAAGCAACTGGTCGAGCTGCATGGCGGGACGATCACTGCCGAGAGCCAGGGCCTGGGCCGCGGCGCGACCTTCCGCATCAGGCTGCCGCTCGTGATCGTGCATGCTTCCGATGATCATTCGCCGCGCGCTCATCCGCGTGCCCTTGCCCATCGCCCGAACGCGGCCACGGCTGATCTGTCGGGCGTGCGCGTTTTGCTGGTGGATGATGAGCCCGATGCACGGACGCTGGTGCGGCGACTGCTGGAGGAATGCCACGCAGACGTGACCGACGCCGACTCGGCCCACCAGGCGCTGGCGCACTTTCAGGAGCAGCCGTTCGATGTCGTGGTCAGCGACATCGGCATGCCGGGAATGGATGGACACGAACTGATCCAGCGGATTCGCGCGATGGAGCGATCCAGCGGTCACATGACGCCGGCAATGGCCCTGACAGCCTTTGCCCGCCCGGAGGACCGCACGCGCGCCATCAGTTCCGGCTACCAGGTGCACGCCGCCAAACCCATCGAGCCGACGGAGTTGATTGCCGGCATCGCCACCCTCGTTCAGACACAGCGGCAGACAGGAGTTATCGAGAAAACGGCATAGCAGTCAACCGGGAGACGCTACCGTACGGAGGATTCAATGGAGATGTCCGACAACCGCATCCGAGTCCTGTGCGCCGAAGACAATCGTGATCTCGCGGCGATGCTTCAGGCGTTCATCGACAGCGAAGATGACATGTGCTGCGTGGGGCTGGCTGAATCAGGCGACGGGCTGGCTGAGATGGTCGCCAGTTCGCGGGCCGACATCGTGGTGATGGATTTGAGCATGCCCGGTCGCAGCCCGATCCAGACGCTGCGCGACATCGGCGAGCGCTCGGCGACAAGCAAGGTGCTGATTCACAGCGGCTACGACGATCAGACTTCGATCGATCAGGCGGTGGCGGCGGGTGCGTGGGGATTCGTGAGCAAGCACGGCGACCCGCAGCGGCTGCTCGACGCCATCAGGCGCGTCAGCGCCGGCGAGATGGTGATCGCGACGGGTGCGGCGCCGTTTGCTCGCTGAATTGGCACAGCGGCTCAGTTGAATTGTCGGCGTGGCCAACGTGAGATTCCAGATACCAGTCTCGCGATGCCGCCGTGGTCATTCGAGTGTGCTCGCCTGCTCGATCCTCAGGACCGTTGTGTTCTCGGCCAGCACGCGTCGCAGGCCATCGTCGGCGTTCAGATACGCCAGGCGCAATCGTTCCGCGGGTGAGCCGAGCCACTTGGCGCGGCCGGCGGTGCGATCGACGCGCCCGAGCGCAGCCCGCACATCCTCGATCTGCAGCGATGAGCGCTCCTCGCCCGCTGCATGCAGCCGCGCCAGCCAGCCGACGCACGCTGCGTTGAGCAGCAGCGCCTGAAGACCATCCACCATGCTCCAGCCGTAGTAGCCTGCCCCCCACGCGCGGCCGCCCAGCACCGTCGCGCGCAGCCAGCGCGTCATGAGATCCTCGATGGCTGCGGCATGCGGGTCATCCCGCGCGGGCGCGACGTCACTGACCTGCGCGAGATTCGCGCTCTTCCAGCCCTGGCCGATCACCGGCGCCGGCCCTCTGCCCGACTTGAATCGCCGGTTGCGAGAGAGTTGACCCAAGGTGATGCGCACGCGTCCCTGCTGCGCGATCGTCGAGAGTTTGGGATCTTCCGTGCGAGCGAACACCGCCTGGCGCAGCAACTTGGACTGCCTGCCTGTGGCGGGGCCGATTGGATGATGCTCGAGTTCATCGGGCAGGGCGCCAAACAGGACATCCAGCAGATCCTCGAAGCGATCATCGCGCACTTTCTCGAAGTTCGCCCTCGCCAGCGATTGCGCCACCCATGCCAGGCCGTCGAGGCGAACAGGCAAGTCCACGGCGTCGCCCTGCAGCCACTCGTCGACGTGCTCGATCAGCGATCGCTCCTCGGCCTTTCTGGCCCACAGGCGCTGCGCGAGAATGGGTGGCGGCGCAAGCGTCAATTTCAATTCCTCGAGCTCGCCCGCCATGCGGCTCAGTTCGCGCCCGTGCGTGCGCAACTCCGCGCCCTTGTTCTCCAGCACGCTCTGGCACGCGAAGTTCAGGCCCTGCACAAGCCCGCCCGCGCCCGGAGTGATGTGAAACGGAAACAATTGGCAGGCAATGGGCTTGGCGGCGAAGCCGAACTCCTTGTGAATGCGGCAGAGCCCATCCTCCATCAGGAACACGCACGCGCCGTCCTGGCGCTGCCGCAGGTACTGCACGCCGCGGAACTCGATCGTGACTGGCCCGCCCATTTTCATGTCCCAGTTCTGCTCCCTGAGTTTGCGAAGGTCGGCCTCGCGCAACTGCACGGTGAAATCGCGGCAGCAGTTGCCGCAGCCGTGGCAGGAATAGCGCTGCTCGTGCAGCGACAGCGTGAGAATCGGCAGCGAGATCGCGGGCACTTGGAAAGTGTAGGAAACGGCGGCCGAAACGCGAGAGCAATCACCAGCGTCATTGGCGACGCATCGTGATCATGGCGATCTCCGCGGGCACATTCACGCGCAGCGGGAACCATGCGCCCACGCCGGTGGTCACGAACAGGCGGCTGTCGCCTTCGGTGTACAGGCCCGCCCTCAGGCGATTACCCGCCGCCAGGCCGATGTGCGGCCGGTTCTTCATCGCGATCTGCCCGCCATGCGTGTGGCCGGCCAGTGTGAGAGGAATATTCCGCTCGGCGGCCCGATGGAAACTCTTGGGATTGTGCGAAAGCAGCAGATCGCATGCAGCCGGAGGCGGGCAGGTGACGTCCACGTTCTTCGCGCATGCGCGAATCGTCTTGGCCCAGTGCACGCCGGCGATGTTCAGCACCTGGCCGTTGTGATTGATCGTCAGGCAGTCGTTGCGCAGCACGCTCACGCCCGCCTCTTCGCCCAGGCGCGCGACGGTTTCTCCGCAATGCAGCTCATCATGATTGCCCAGCACCAGGGCCGTGCCCATGGGCGGAGCGACGTCGGCCATGGCCTTGAGGAGCGGGCCGGCTTCAAAATGATGCAGGTCCACCACGTCACCGGTGCAGGCGATCATGTCGGGCTCGAGCATGCCGATCTGCTCGATGATCGCCAGCGCGCGATCGAGGGGCAGCAGATCGCCAAGGTGAAAGTCGCTGACGTGCGCGATGCGCATGCCATCGAACGCGCTGGGCCAGCGCGGGCTGGAGATCTCGATCTCGCGCGGCACGATGTCCTGGGACATGTGCCGGCGGCGAATGCGGCCGCGCATCAGGCGGTCGGGCCCGACGGTGAAGAGGAAGTGGCGAATCCTTGCACGCTTGAACTTGCCGCTGGTCTTGCCGCGCTTGGTCTGGCCGGCATTCCCGCGCCCGCCGGCACGCGCGCCGGTTGCGTGCTTGCCCTTTCCGGACGCGTGATGATCGGACCGTGGTGTCATGCAGTGCGA
>DATKJG010000020.1:0-3640 GCA_035543215.1 Phycisphaerales bacterium
GTCCCGCTCCGACAGGGTCTGTACCAGCGCGTTCATCGACGCCTGGCATGGGATGCGCGCCAGCGTCGCGGGAATGTGGCGGCGGACCCAGGGCTGTTCGCTGGCATCCGCCAGCAGGTACGTGAGCACGGGCACCACGTCCTGGCCGTAGCTCTCGAGCGTGTCGCGCGCGGCGTCCTTCAACAGCCGATTGCCGAGCAGCGACACCAGCGCCGGCACGAAGATCGCGTCGCTCGGCCCCATCGCGCAGGCGCTGGCGATCGCCTTGCGCGCCACGGACGGGTCGCGGTCGTGGATGAGCGGAATCAACAGCCAGCGGAATGTCGGGTTCCTGATGTGCGCCAGTGCCCCGGCCGCGTCGCGGCGGCCATCTGCCGCGCAGGACCGCGTGTCGCCAATCAGCCTCGACAGCGCGCGTTCTGCGGCTTCAGGATCGCCGAGCGTCTCGGAATCGGCCAGTTCCACCGCGGCGGTAATCACCACGCGCGGGTCGGTATCGTCCAGATGCCGGTGCAGCAGCGCGCCGACGTCCTCGTCGCCCAGATCGGCCAGCGCGCGCACCGCCGCGGCGCGCACGTCTGCGTCATCATCCTTCAGCATGGCGCGCACGGCCGGCAGCCAGCGCTCCGCCTTGGCGTGCCGGAGGGCGCGCAGGGACTTCAGGGCGCGCGCCCGAACGCGCGATGATTCGTGATGCAGCAGCAACGGGGTGATCAGATGCCGCTTGTCGAGCGTTTCCAGCATCTCGATCGCATAGAGCACCGCGGATTCGTCGGGGTTCGCGAGCTCCTCGACCAGCGCCTCGATCGTGGCCGGATCGGCCACGTTGATGCGCACGGTGTCCGGCTCGATCTCGCGCTTGTCGAGACTCTTCAGGAACGACGCCAGGTACTCCCGCCGCGCCACGAGCGCCATCGCGATCCAGATCACCATCATCGCGAGACTCGCGTAGCTCAGGCGCACCCAGTCAAAGCCGAGGCCCCACGGCTTGATGAGCACCAGGGCGAGCACATTGCCCGCGGATTTCGCCATGCGATCGACGGTCACGTCGACGAACGCCTTTGCGCGCAGCTTCAGGTCGGGCGGGAGCGGCAGGAACAGGATCTCGCGCGTGGTCTTGTCGAGCGAATACCGAAGAGAGCTGTCGAGCACCTTCGCCACGCTCGGCGCCCAGAGCGATCCGGTGGCGAGAATGGCCACGGCCGTGGACCCGAGGCTCACCGGCAAAACGAGCAGCGCGAACACCAGGCCGAAGGACCTGTGAATCTGGCTCGTGAGGCCCACCTGCACCACGAACCCGGCCAGCGACAGATAGAAGGTAATTTCCGCGAGAAAGGCGACCAGGTTCGTGTCCGTGCCCTTGGTCGCGGCTGCCGCCATGTTGAGCTGCTGGTCGATGATCGAGTTGCCAATCGCGGCAAAGGCGATGACAACGGAGATGATCTGAAGATGGCGGGAAGACTTCAGCAGGCGCAGCGCTTCGCCGAGGCCGACGCCTTCCTCCACATTCGCAACCGGCCCGTGCTGATGCAGCAGCGGCTGCCGGCGGATGACCAGGGCCACAATCACGGCTGACATGCCGATAATCGCCGCGCTCACGAGCAGCAGGTTGTTGACGCCGAGATGCGCCACCGTCCATGACGTGATGCCGGACCCCATCGCGCCGCCAAGGCTCGCGCCGCCGCCGATGAACCCGAAGATGCGGCGCGCCTGTCGCGGGTCGTACACATCGTTGGCGAGCGTCCAGAACTGGCTGATGAGCAGAATCCCGAGCATCAGGTTGAAGACGAAGAACGCCGCCGACACCCAATCCGCCTGCAGTTTGAACAGCGCCCAGAACAGGCCGACGAGGGCGGCGAGTGTCGCCAGCGTCACCGGAATCACAGCCTTGCGCGGCAGCTTGGCGGCGCCCCAGCTGTAGCTCAGCATGATGACGCCGATGATCGCGCCCGCGATCAGCTGGATGTACGGCACGTTGTCCGCGCCGAAGCTGTTGATGAACTTGCCCTTCGAGATCGGCTTCAGGATGTTGTAGGCGGCCATCGCCAGAAACGAGTAGGCGAACATCAGCCATGCCGTGACGGCCTCGCCCTGGCGGAATCCGAAGATGCGATGTATCAAACGATGCGGCACGCGAGCCGCGATTATAGGCCTTCCGGTCGGCAAACCCTGGAAAGGCCGTTCCCGTCGAATACCAGCATGTTCAATCTGAAATTGGCCCTGAGAACCCTGTTCAGGACGCCGTTCGTCACTGCGGTAGCCATCCTGTCGCTCGGCCTCGGTATTGGCGCAAACGGGGCGATTTTCTCGTTGTTCAACCAGATTCTGCTGCGGCCGCTGCCGGTGGCCGACCCGGGCAGCCTGGTCAACCTGGCGGCGCCGGGACCGAAATCGGGCATGAATTCATGTGGCAACGCCGGTCCGTGCACGGCCGTCTTCAGCCTGCCCATGTTCCGCGACCTCGAGAAGCAGCAGACGTCGTTCACCGGCATCGCCGCGCACCGGAGCTTCGGCGCGAACCTGTCGTTTAAAGGCCAGTCCATGGGTGGTGATGGCCTGCAGGTGTCCGGGTCGTACTTCCCGGTGCTCGGCCTGACGCCGGCACACGGACGATTGCTGACGCCGGCCGACGACCGCGCGCCGGGCGAGTCGCCGGTGGCGGTGCTCAGCCATCGCTACTGGCAGACGCGCTTCAACGGCGATCCCGCCGTCGTCAACGAGACGATCACCGTCAACGGCAAGGCGTTCACCATTGTGGGCGTCGCACCGGAGGGTTTCGACGGCACCACGATCGGATCGCGGCCGCAGGTGTTCGTGCCCATCACGATGGCCGAGCAGATGGAGCCGGGCCGCAAGGTGATCGACAACCGGCGCGCGTACTGGGTGTATCTGTTCGCGCGGCTGAAGCCCGGCGTCTCGATCGAGTCGGCCACGGCCGCCATCAACCAGCCGTATCACTCGATCATCAACGATGTGGAAGCGCCGCTCCAGAAAGGCATGAGCGCGGCCACGCTCGAGCGGTTCAAGGCCAAGGTTGTCGAGATCGCACCCGGCCATCGCGGCCAGAGCAGCGTGCCCGATGAAGCGATGGTCCCGCTGGCGCTGCTGCTCGGCGTCACCTTCATCGTGCTGCTGAGCGCCTGCGCGAACATCGCGAATCTGCTGCTGGCCAAGGCCGTTGGCCGGACGGGCGAGATGGCGGTGCGGTTGTCCATCGGCGCCGCGCGGCGCCAGCTCATCAGCCAGTTGCTCGGCGAATCCATCGTGCTCGCCGTGCTGGGCGGCGCGTTCGGCGTGCTGGTATCCATGGCGACGATGAAGGGCGTGATCGCGATGATGCCGGCCGACGAAGGCAACGCGATGGCATTCTCGATGGACTGGCGCGTGCTGAGCTTCCTCAGCGTGATCACTGTCGGCACGGGCCTGCTGTTCGGCCTGTTCCCCGCGCTGCACGCGTCGCGGCCGAACCTTGCGATCGCGCTGAAAGGCCAGGCCGGGCAGCCCGGCGGCGCGCGTTCGGCCAAGATGTTCCGCGCGGGCCTCGCCACAGTGCAGATCATGCTGTCGATGCTGCTGCTCGCGGTGGCAGGACTCTTCCTGAAGAGCCTCGTGAATGTCAGCCGTGTGGATCTCGGCATCG
>DATKJG010000021.1:0-4455 GCA_035543215.1 Phycisphaerales bacterium
GGGCCGGCCGATTGCATCGATTGCATCGGCCCGCTCAATTGGATGCTGAAAGGTGGAGGAACCCGCACCTACGCGCCAGGGGCGCCGCTGAGACTCTCGGCGGTGCAAAGGAGACCGCAATGTTCAGTGTCACCAATATTCTGCTCGGAATGCTGCTGCTTGGAATGTGGATCGTGGCATCGTGCACCGCCCGCGCCGCCTGCACGACGATGCGCATCAATCGCCCCGGTCTGACCGGCGCGATGATGCTCACGCTGCTGGCGATGGGCGGCGCCATCGCATGCCAGTTCGGCGTCGGCATGATGATGGGTATGTCGTCGTCGATTGGACTGAGCACGGCGCCTGAGACCGCGCAGCAAATGCGCCTCATCCTCGCCGCGCCCATCTGGATGCTCGTGTGCGCCATGGCCTATCGCGTCCTGCTGCCGACGACCTTCGGCAAGGCGATGGCCATGTTCCTGGCGCAGGCGCTCATTCTCGGCGCCATGATCGTCGGCTTCAACCTGCTGGCGAACATGACTGGCCAGGCGAACATGCTGGAGGTTCGCCAGATGATGCCGTTCTAATCCCGTGGGCTGGGGGTATCTCGTGGCTGAGATCAACGCCCGCGCAGAGATGCGCGGGCGTTTGTTCATGATTCGAAGGGCAAAAAGAATCCCGGCCGCGAGAGAACCTCGCGGCCGGAGTGGTGGTTCACTTGAACCAGCGAGCGTCGGCGATCAATTACTTGATCGGCATGACGTTCGACGCCTTGGGGCCCTTGGCCTCCTGGGAGACATCGAACTGCACGCGCTGGCCGGGGCTGAGGGTCTTGAAGCCATCCATCTTGATGTCGGAGTGGTGGACGAAGATGTCCTTGCCGCCGCCATCGGGGGTGATGAAGCCGAAGCCCTTGTTGTCCATGAACTTTGCCACAGTGCCGGTAGCCATTGAGTTTGGCCTTTCCTTTCGTCAAACAATTCCGATCAGGCCAAACGCAGCCGAACCGAGCAGAGGCGTGACGATCGCTATCTCTGACTTTGAACGAACGATGATATACCAGATCGGCGCGACAGGCGAAGGCCTTCAAAAGGCAGGTATTTTTCTCATTCTGAGGCCGGTCGCTTGCGGCCGAAGCGTCTCGCGCGGCAGAATCCGCCGCATGAAACCCACATTTCCGGACTTCTCCGTCTTCCGCGGGCTGACCGTCGCCTGCCTCGTTGCTGCAGCCTCGACGATGTCGCGAAGCGAGGCGGCAGCCCCGCCCGCTGCGCCGCCACAAGCCAAGCAGCCGGCCGATGCACCCCAGGCAGGCAGCGGTATCCCCGCCAGCGACAAGACCGTCGCCGACGCGCTCAAGAACTCGCCGCGGCATGGCGAATGGGTGGACATCGCGCTGCCGGGATCCGAGGTCAAACTCAAGACCTGGGTCGTGTATCCCGAGAGCAAGGCCAAGGCGCCGATCGTCCTGGTCATTCACGAGATCTTTGGCCTGACCGACTGGGTGCGCGGTGTCGCAGATCAACTGGCTGCTGACGGCTTCATCGCGCTCGCGCCTGATCTGCTCAGCGGCATGGGACCCGATGGCGGCGGCACGGAATCGCTGGGCGACCAGGTCGGACAGACGATTCGCAAGATCGCGCCCGACGATGTCGCGGCCCGCCTGAACGCCGTGCGCGACTACGGATTGAAACTGCCGGCGGCTCGCGGCGACAAGAGCGCGTGCATCGGCTTCTGCTGGGGAGGAAGCGCCTCATTCAACTACGCGGTGCGCCAGCCGAAACTCAATGCGGCCGTGGTGTACTACGGCACAGCGCCGATGACCGATGGCAAGCCCGACACCGCCGCCCTGGGCAAGATCGCCTGCCCCGTGCTCGGCTGCTACGGCGGCGATGATGCGCGCGTCACGGCAACGGTCGAGCCGACCGCAGCCGCCATGGGTGAACTCAAGAAGACCTTCACCCATCGGGAATACGATGCCGCCGGCCACGGATTCCTGCGGCAAAGCAGCGCCGATCAGCGCAACGGCGCTAACCTCAAGGCGGCCCAGTCAGCGTGGAAGGAGACGATCGAGTTCCTTCACGCCAACACGCATTGAACGGCTGACCGACCGGATCGGCTCGTCCGCGATGAATTCCCTATTCGAGGTTGTGCGCCGGCGATCAGGCCATAGAGGTTTCATGCGCGCCACGGGCATGCGAATAGTCGCGGGAGGTTACCTGTGCACATGTCGCGTTCCACACTCTTTGCGCGCTTCGCCAACGCCATCGCACGCATGGTCGGCAGCCCCTTCGCCTTCCTGCTCGCCGTTGCCCTTGTGCTGCTGTGGCTGATCACCGGGCCGGCATTCGGATTCAGCGACACCTGGCAACTGGTGATCAACACCGGCACCACGATCATCACCTTTCTCATGGTGTTCCTGATTCAGAACACCCAGAATCGCGATGCGCACGCCATGCATCTGAAACTCGATGAACTCATCCGCGCCATCGAGGGCGCGCACGTGGCGATGCTGGATCTCGAGGAACTGTCGGATCGCGAGCTGGCATCGGTCCGCCGGCGCTACGAGCGGCTGGCGGCCGAAGCACGCGAGAAGATGCGGACCGGCGGCACGGACACCGGCACGCCCGACGTGCCGTTCGACATGAGCGACTGACTGTTACGATCCGTAGCGTGGCAGCCCTCCTGCGACTAGCTCGAACTCGCGAAGGAGCGTCACGTCATCCATGCGACGGCCCTCCACACTCGGGGCAAAGGGCGTCGGCCGGCAGACCTTCGCGCGAATACCCGCAGTGCGCGCAACGATTTCGCCGTACGCGCGAGTGTCGTCTCATCGCGCTGATCGCCCACATCAACAGCCACCACGCACCGCCGCACAGCAGCACGTTGACCGCGAAGCCCGGCCACAGCGGCGTCAGAGGCAGGGCGCGGGGGTTGAACTCGGCATCGCGCGGCAACTGAACGCCGCCGCTCACGCTGTAGATGACGTTCGAATTGAGGATCTGTGTTTCCCAATGCACGCCGCAGGTCAGCGCCGGCATGGGCCAGCCGGTCTGGTGATACCACGATTGCATGTCGAGATCGTCGATCGACCTCGGCCGCATATGCGAGGGCAGCGAGTGCAGATCAATTTCGCGATAGGCGGGATGATCGCTCATAATCGTCATCGAGGCGCCGCTGATCTGCATCCACCAGTAACTTGTGACGGAGTGCCAGGCATTGGAACCGCGTGTGATCTGGAATGACTTCATTCGGTCCGCACGCGAAACGACGCCCAGGCCCTCGGTCGTGGACGGTCCGTACCAGTGCTGGCCGTTCCACGGCAGGAACATGGCCAGCCACGAAATGATGACGGTGATTGCGACGCCGACCAGCGCAGAAATCAGAAGACTGCGAATGTGGCTGCGCCGTCCAATCATGCCATCAGCGTACGCGTGGCAGCCGCAGTGGGTATCGTCACGCCATGCTGCTGACCACCTGTCTCTGGATCGCCGGCGGAACCGTCGCCGCGCTGCTTCTGGGCGCGCTCGCGTTGCACATCATCCCACGGCTGGGCGGGGCCGGCCGGGCGTTCTCCGATGTCCTGTGCCGCGCGCCGGCGCTGGACCTGCTCATCACGTATTTCACGATCGCGCCGATGGTCGCCGGGCCGATCATCGCCGGCTGGGCGGGGCTGGGCGCGGCGATATTCGGTCAATGCGTGGCGCTGGTGATCTGGGAGATCCTGCATTCGCTGGCGCACCCGCGGGCGCGAAAGGGACCGCGCATTCTCAAGGTGCATAACCGCGCTCTCGGGCCGTGGCGCAACTACACCGCGGTGTGGATCACCGCCATCGCAGTGCCGGGCTTTTGGATCGTGCGCGTCTGCCAGTGGCTCGTCTATCCGCCGTTGGTATGGCTGGTGCGCCTGCCGCCGTATCGGCACGCCGACTGGGTGAACGTGTCGCGGCACAAGTTTGAAGGGCTCGTCGGCCACGATTTGATCTGGTGCCCGTATTGCGACTGGATGACCGGCATTTGGTCGCTGGGCTCGGAGATGTTGCGCAACGTCGAGAGTTTCTGGTGCCCGATCCGCTTCCGCAGCGACAAGAAGTGCGCCAACTGTGCTGTAGATTTTCCGGACATCAACAACGGCTGGGTCGCGGCGGGCGGCACGATGGCGCAAGTCACCGACACGTTGCAGAGTCGATACGAACTTGGCGAGGCCACAACCGGCTTGTCACGCCGCGGCGAATACCACACATGGTTCGGCCACCCGGCGCGCCTGACGATCAACGGCAAGCCGCACAAGTGATCGTCCGTGGTTTCAAATTGCTGTGATAAACTCCCGTCATGCAGAGCAAAGCCGCGACCGTTGAGGACTACCTGAAGAAACTGCCGCCTGATCGCCGTGCCGCCATCGAGACGGTGCGCAACGTCATGCGCAAGAACATGGACAAGAAGTATCAGGAAGGCATGGGCTACGGCATGATGGGG
>DATKJG010000022.1:0-2721 GCA_035543215.1 Phycisphaerales bacterium
GCTGCCTGCCCTGCGTCCATTGATCGAGGTACTTGAGTTTCACGTTGAGCACAGCGGCCTGCAGCGAATCGAGGCGCGAGTTCACGCCAACCCACTTGTGATAGTACTTGGGCTTCATGCCGTGCACGCGCAACTGGTTCAGTCGGTCGGCGAGTGCGGCGTCATTGGTGGTGAGAATGCCCCCGTCGCCGAATGCGCCGAGGTTCTTGGATGGGAAGAAGGAGAAGCAACCGATCGCGCCGCGCGTGCCGACTCGCGCGCCGGTCGCGTCCTTCGTACCGATGGCCTGGGCGGCGTCCTCGATGACCGGCACGCCGAACTCGCGGCCGATCTCGAGCATGGCATCCATGTCAGCCGCCTGCCCGAAGAGGTGCACAGGCATGATGGCGCGCAGCCGCTTGCATTTCTTCGCAGCGGCGCGGACCGAATCAGGATCGACGTTGTATGTGACGGGATCGATCTCGGCGAACACCGGTTTCGCGCCCGCGCGGCAGATGTAGCCGCCGGTGGCGAAGAAGGTGTACGAAGGGCAGAGGATCTCATCATCGGCCGTGCCGTCGCCGCCCGCCATGCCGCCCGCCTCGCCGATGCCCATGGCCATGAGCGCGAGCATGATGGCGTCGGAGCCCGATGCGCAGCCGATGGCGAACTTTGAGCCGACGTACGCGGCGATGTTCGTCTCCAATTCGCCTACCCACTTGCCAAGCACGAACATCTGGCTGTCGCACACTTCGTCGATGACGGCCCGGATCTCGGCCTTGATCGGGCCGTACTGGGCCTTGAGATCGAGCAGCGGAACGGTGACGGGCGTGGAGGCGCTGGGCGTAGTCAAGAGGGAGGCCTTTCGAAGCGAAACGGGCGGAAACTATAGCGCATTGGATGCGAGCGGCTCCCGGGGTTCAGGGTGGCGTGCACGCGTGGCCGCTGCCGGTAGAATCCCGCCCATCAACGCCGCCATGGCCGCGGGCACCGACGCACTCGATTGTCGCAAGGAGCGCTCTCATGGCCGACGTGGGTACCAACAAACTACTGCTGTGCATCATCGCCTTCTTCCTGCCGCCGCTGGCGGTGGGATTGAAGTCGGGCGTCGGCGGAACGCTGCTGCTCAACATCATCCTGACATTGCTATTCTGGCTGCCGGGATTTCTGCACGCGCTGTATATCGTGCTGAACTGAGGCGGCACGATGCTGGGAGGTGTTACGACGAGTAGCCGCCGGCGGCGAGCCACGTGGCGGCGCGGTCGTTGATGCGCGCAAGCAGATCGGCTGGCAGCGTCTCGGAGTGATAGCCCACGCGGCCATCCATGATGTGTTTCTTGTGCAGGAGGTTCGCGGGGTCGAAATCGCGTTCGCTGGCATCGTCGTGACCCAGCGCATCGATCGCCCTGACGATGCCGGCCGCAGCCGCGGGATCGATACTGATGCTCAAAGCCGCAGCGACGCGGCACAGTTCGCCGGCAGAATCGATGCGCATGCGCTCATAGACCATTTCGAAGGCGCAGCGCTGCTGCCAGAACTGGTGCTGGCGAATGACGGAATCGACGAAAGTCATGGCCGATGTCTCATCGCTGATCCAGCCGCGATTCCATGCGGAGGCGGCGATGTCGCGAAGGTCGCGGCGGCTGGTGAGTACAACGTTGGCACGCCAGGCAAGCGATTCGTCGGGCTCGTGCACCTTCACCACGTGCCAGGCTGCGGGATTCGAAGCGTCATACTGCTCGATCCACGCGCCGTGCACGTTCGCCTCGCCGAATTGTTTCGCCAGCAGCAGTCGGGCCGCGTTGTACAGCCACGTGCTGCCCGAGCGCGGGATGCCGGCGCACAGCACGAGCGATGAGGCGGTCAGCGTGGTGCGGACGCCGGCGAGGGACGCAATGGCGGCGGCGTCTTCAGGCGTGCGATCATCTTTGATCCGTAGCGCGATGGCGGTCTCCTTGCATCAAAGCGGGCGTGGAATCGTATCGCGCTGCGTGCGGCCGCGATCCAGCCGGGAATCGGAAACCAGAAGCGCGTGCGATCGAGCGTCCAGCGATGCACGATCCACTTCGCGCTCCAGCGCCACGATGCGCCGCCAAAGTGTTCGCGCATGAGGTAACCGGCCTCGACCAGCGCACGCAGGCGGCGCGCGGCCGTCTTGGTCGCGCCGTAGTGGCGGCTGGCGGCGAGCATGTGAGCGCAGAACACCAGTTGATGCGCGCGGCCGAGGCGCAGCCACCAGTCGTAGTCGAGACAGATGTCCATGGCCTCGTTGAGCAGGCCGACCTCTGCCAGCGCGCGTCGGCGGACGAAGACCGCGGGCTGACAGAGGTAGCACTTGCGGCGAAGGTCATCGCGCTTGAGGTCGAAGGTCGGATACTCGCGAATCGTGTCACCATCGCGATCGACCATGAGCGCGCGGCCGTAGACCATTGCAGCATCCGGATTGCGCGCAAGACATTCGATGACATGCGAGAGGCAGTCGGGCAGGTAGTAGTCATCGCTGTTGAGCCAGCCGATGATCTCGCCCTCTGCGGCCCGCAAGCCCTTGTTGACGGCGTCGGCCTGGCCGCGGTCGGGTTCGCTCTTCCAGACGATGCGATCGCGATAGCCGCGCAGGATGTCGAGCGTGCCGTCGGTCGACCCTCCATCGAGAACGATGTACTGCAGATTGGGATAGTGTTGATCGAGTACGGAGTCGATGCACTGCGCGATGAAGGGCGCCTGGTTGAACGACGGCGTGAT
>DATKJG010000023.1:0-6176 GCA_035543215.1 Phycisphaerales bacterium
GTCATCGACGAAGTCACACAGCGAACCCCGGGCTACGCGTCGTGGCAGGGCGAAGGTTGGCCCACCTGCTGCGGCGATGCAGCGGCGTTCGTCCGACCCGCGGGCATCACCGACATCCGCCTCAATTTTCGGCATCACGAAGGTCCGCTTCTCTCGCACATCGTGCACAACATGGGCATCTCTGGCGGGGCGGCGACGCGGCTCCTGATATCGCTGGATGTCACGAGCGGGCCGACGGCGTACCTGTTCCGATGCCTCACGTGCGAGGCGCCGCACTTTCACATCGATCAACCCTGAGCGAAGCCATGACGACCGGACTGTTCATCGTGTTGCTGATCCTCGCCGTGCTGCTCTGGGCCGCGGCTGTCGGCAATCTGGCGACCATGCATCACAAGGATGCCTGTGGGCGTGGCATGGCGGAGTCGTTTGCCGTACTGGCGACAGGAGCGCTGTGGCTGCTCATGGCGCTGATGCTGCTCATGGCCTGCCTGCGACAAGGTGTCGAGCCAGCCGCTGCCTGCGTGTTGGCGGCGCTGCATGTGCTGTCAGGCATTTCCACCATCGCAGCGATCTTCCTGATACAGGGCCGCGCGACATGGATCGCGCGCTGGCCATTCGCGTATCCCGCAGTGATCCCCCTGTTGTTGATGGCGTGGTGCACGCAGTCGTATTTCGCCGCGCCGAAAGTTCAAGTTCTGAACGGTGTCGTCAGTGCTACAGCGTGGGGAATGATCGTGGCGATGTCGTTTGCCTTCGCCGCTCGCACAGCGGCTGTTCGCATCCGACTTCTGCCGTCAGCCAATTGAGCAATCTCCGGCGCATAGACAGATGCGCCGTACCCCGCGACCCTTCAAATGCCATCGACGGTGGCCTACTTCTTCGCCGCGCCCTTGGCGGCTGGAGCAGCAGCCTTGCCCGCAGCCGGGGCAGCGCCCTTGCCGGCAGGAGCGGCGGCCGCCCCCTTCGCGCCAGCCGGAGCCGCAGCGCCCGCAGCGGCGGGAGCGCCGGCCACGGCTGTTGCGCCTTCCTCAGTCGCTTCTTTCTTCTCCTTCTTGGCGGCGTGGGCCATCCTGTTGGCCACCTTCACCAGCCCCAGCGGCGAGTTCTTCTCGCGGTTGAAGCGCTCCGTGTCGGACAACTTGGTGATGCGCTCAGCGCGCGTCAGCACGTTGCGATGCTGGTTGAGGGCGGAGGGCTTGGTTTTGAGGCTGCGATGAAGGCTCATGAAGAGGGTCCTGGCTCGTGCCGGCTGCTGGACGAATCGTCATCCGTCGTACTTCGCCGGATACGCGTCGTGCATGTTGGTTTCGTAGCGATTGGCGGCCTTGTACTTGTCGCCAACCTGGTGAATGCGCTCTTCCAGCGCGATCACCTCGGGATCGCCGCGCGGCCCCTGGAAGCCGGGGAACACGATCACGCGGGAGCCATTCTTGCCCGGCACCACGTAGGTTTCAAGTCCACTGGTCCGGCAGAATTCGGCCAGGCGCTTGGCGCCGGCGGCCGTGGTTTCGGCCGCGATGAAGTAGTTCCAGCCCTTCAGCCTAGGATCCGACGCGGGCACGACGGGCCCCCACTGGCTCTGCGGGCGGCCGGTTGTCGTGACATTGCCTTTCGGGGCTGCGCCGCCGTGATCGCTGCTGAGCACGCCGCTGTTGGACGGGCCGGGTGGCGTGCCTGAGGTCTTAGGTTCAAGCGTCAACGGGTCGTTGACCCCGGATGGCCGAGGCGAGATATCGAAGTTCGCTGCCAGCCGGTCTCTCTGGATCGCCTTGCCGGCGCTGACGCCGATGATGTACGCCCCGACCAGCAGCAGCAGGACCCCGGCGCATGCAAGCAGCACGTACCCCACGGGCATGCGCACCGTGCGGCCGGGGCTCAGCAGCCCCATCAGGCGCTCCAAGACGGGCGATGAGGACGGGGCTTCATCGCGCATGACCTCGATGGCCTCGTCGCGCTCCTCGACATTGGGTGGCGGCTCGCGCGTACCTGCCTGAGCCGTCGACGTCAGGCCGCGGCTGCGCATCATTTCGTACAGGGCAGGTTGGACTGAGCGCTTGGACATGGCCCGATGGTGCATGCTAGCCGCATTCCGCAAGGAGCGCGCCGCGACAGCGACAATCGCGGCCGCGGATTCGGCGCGAAGGCGCCCCAGCATGCATTTCGGCCCCGGAACGGCGATGGCTCCATACACTCCCGCCGATGTCATCGCTCGCCCACCAACAAAAGGCTGCCGAGCACGCCACACGCCAGCCCATCCGCTGCGCGATCCTGACGGTATCCGACACGCGCACGCGAGCCGACGACGCGGGCGGCGACCTGGTTGAACGCCTGGTACGCGAAGCCGGCCATCTGGTCAGCGAGCGCGCCATCGTGAAGGATGAGCCGGGGCAGATTCGCGCGATGCTCGAGCAATGGCTGGCGCGCAGCGACATCGACGCCATCCTCAGCACCGGAGGCACGGGCGTTGCGAAGCGCGACACCACCATCGAGGTGGTGCGCTCGCTCCTGACCGCCGAGCTCGAAGGCTTCGGTGAACTCTTCCGCATGCTCAGTTGGCAGCAGGTGGGCGCGGCGGCGATGCTGAGCCGCGCGGTGGGTGGCCTTGTCTCGCGCGATGCCGCGGCGGGTGGCGATACGTTCCTCTTTGCCATGCCCGGCTCGCCCAATGCCGTGGAAACCGCGATGACGAACCTGATTGCCCCGCAGTTAGCGCACCTGGTCTGGGAACGACGCAAGTGAGCGGACGAGGCTCTACACCGGGCTCCAGGCTTCAATCGACTGCTGGATTCCGCGCCAGGGCTCGGCCCATTGGCGGGCATCGATGACCACTGGCCGCCGGAAACCATTGACTGACAGCGCGACCTTGTATTGGGCGACATCGAGCCGGCCATCGTGGGCGGAGCCGACAGGCCCGCGCATACCGCTGCGAAGATCGACGAGCCGCGCGCACACGAGTCTGTCCGCGGCCTCGTGCACGACCTTCGCCGGATCGTGCGCGTGACTGAAACAGATGACCGGATCGATGCCGATGCCAGTACCTGCCAGCGTTGAGAGCGGAAGCGAGTGGTCGGCGATTTCGACACCGTGGCGCTGGGCCTCCGCGACGATCGCAGCAGCGACATCGCCCGCGCCGTGCAGGATCAGACTCACCGGCACGCGGCCGAGATCAGCAGCGAGCACGATCGCCTGCCGCACGGCTGTCACTGCGCGATCGGCCTGGCTGGGATCGACGAAATGCTCCGGCGGAATCCACGCGTCGATGCCTGAGAGCGCCAGCTCGCGCCGTCGCAGGGATGCCGCCAGGTCGCGGCGTGCTGCGCGATCCAGTTCGCGCGGCCGGAGGCCCGGCATAGTCGAGGCGATCTGGACATGACGCAGCCTGATCGCGGCGATGCGATCGAGGGCGCTCTTGATCGAATCGCCCGATGCGTCGCCGACCAGCGGCGCCAGCGTCACCGAAAGATCGTGGCTGGCGACTGGGGGCGATGCATCATGCACGCGAAGCAGGCTAGCGTACGGCCATGCACGCGGCCACTGGCTGCGGTGATACGATCAGGCCGTGCCCGCGGCCGAGCCCTTCATTGATGTGCGCCTGGTCGATCGTCCCGTTGAGATGATGGAGATCGCGCCCTTTCCGCCTCATGCCGGCGGTGAATGCGTGTTCCTCGGGCGCACGCGGCGCGACAAGCATCCGCAGCATGGCGAGTTGCGGCGTCTGCAGTACGAAGCCTACCGCCCGATGGCGGAACAGGTGCTGCGCGGCTTGGCGCGGCAGGCCGTCGATCAATTCGGCTGCCTGGCAGTGCGTTTGCACCACGCTGTTGGCGAGGTGCCGGTGGGCAGCGCCAGCGTGTTGGTGCAGGTCGTCTGTGGCCATCGCGATAGAGCATTCGAGGCCTGCCGCTTCCTGATCGATCGTTTGAAGGCCGATGCCCCGATCTGGAAGCGCGAGAATTGGGAGCGCGGCGAGACGTGGTCGGAATCGTCGAGTATTCCCCGAGTGGAGGCGGCGCGATGACCAGACTCAAGCGCGCGAAGAAACCGAGGGCGGCTTCGCGGCCAGCCCGACGCTCGGGCGCTGCCCAGGCGCTGCCGCGCAAGACCGAGGCGCAGAAGAAACGCGCGGCCCAGATCTACGATGCATTGCTCAAGTGCTATCCCAATGCGCACTGTGAACTTGACTATGCCAACCCGCTGCAACTGCTGATCGCAACGATCCTCTCGGCCCAAGCCCTCGACAGCCAGGTCAATCGCATCACCCCTGCGCTGTTCACCGCGCTTCCCACTGCCGCCGACTACGTGCGCCTCACACCGCAGCAGATCGAGCCGTACATCAATCGCATCGGCCTGTTCCGCAACAAGGCCAAGTCGATCCACGGGGCGATGACGATGCTCCAGCGTGATTTCGATGGGCGCGTGCCAGACACGATGGAGGACCTTCTCGAACTGCCTGGCGTGGCGCGAAAGACCGCCAACGTCGTTCTGGGCAATGCGTTTGGCAAGAACGAAGGCATTGTCGTCGACACGCATGTGCAGCGCGTCGGGAAGCGGCTGGGACTTACCAGGCACAGCGATCCGAAGAAGATCGAGCGGGACCTCATGGCCCTCTATCCGCCGGAGCGCTGGTGCATGCTCGCGCATCTCCTGATATTCCACGGCCGGCGCGCCTGCCGCGCCCGTGGCGAGTTGTGCGACGAACACCCCGTGTGCCTCCGCTACTGCTCGAATGCTCGTGCCGCCAAGCGACGATGAAGCGCGGGCTCACTTGGGCTTGGGCGGCGGCGACTCGACCTCTTCATCGAGGAATCGTGCCACTCCAAAGCCGCCGAATTCGCTGACGTATGAGGCGCCCTTGCCCGCCAGCAGCGGGAAGATGTACTTCACCGGCCCGGCGAAACGCAGGCGTTCCTTGACTGGATCCGGCTGTGGCATGGGAATTGTGGAATCCTTCTTCTTCGCCTTGGCGACGAGTTGGAGGTCCAGCAGCGACTGTCCGCCATCGGGACGCAGGATCGTGATGCCGCGATCGTGGCCGATCCAGAAATCGCCATCAACAGCCATGACTGTGTGCATCTTCGCGCCCTTGGGCTCGCGATATTCCCAGGGCTGAGCAGCCGGCTCGGGGCCGCCGGCCACGGGCTTGACCGAGAGCGTCGTGCCATCGATGCTGATGGTCGCCTGGGCATCGACGCTGTTGGCGACGCGGGGCCCGGGCGGGGCGCTCTCGATGGTGCGCTTGGTGAGTTCAGCGCGCGAGTTGACCAGGTACATCCACGCGCCTTCGCGGCTGCCGGCGAGGACGTTCAGGCCATCGCCGGTCGCCATGCTCAGCCGGCTGGCCTCGCGCTGGGCAGCGATGAAACGCCCGCCGCTGGAGCCCTCGTTCAGTTGATAGATGGCGCGCCCGGCCGTGCCGACGATCACGAATGTACGCGCATCGAGTTGATCGATGTCGCGCGCTCCGAGGATGTCGATGGTGCCGGCGAATTTCATCGCATCGCCGGCGACCTCGTACCAATCGATGCGCTGAGAGCCAACGATAAACAGATGACTGTTGAGAAAGCGCAAGCGCTCGACGCGCTCCGGAACGCCGACGGTCGCATCGCTGCCGCCGACCTCGCGGACTTCACTGGTCATCAGGCCGACGAGGCTGCCGGCTTCGTTGCCCAGCGTGAACGCCAGCGCTGCGCTCGAACCTTCGGCGACATCGTTCGGAAGATTGATGAGCGCGCTGGCGGCGCCGACGTATCGGCCATCATCAAGGCGATGGACCTGCCGGCCGACGCTCGTCACCAGCGCACGGCCCGCCTTCGCGACGCTGCCACAAACATCATCGTTCGAGAAGACCTTCGCGCCGGAATCGAGATTGACCACGCCGCCGGCGCCGCTGGCGTAGACGACGCCGTCGACGACGCTCACAGTGCGCGGCAGGATGCCGAGATCGCTGCTCGAGATCGAGCGTCGGATCGTGGGGGCAAGGCCCGGCGGCAGAGCCAGCTCCACCACGGCGTCGTCCTCGATCACCGCCCACAAGCGCTCGCCCACGATGGCCATGTCAACCACCGGGCCGCAATGCCCGAACTTGCCCAGCGGCACATCGTTGATGACCAGCAGCGACTGCGGATCGACGACCTGGATGCTGCTGCCAAAGGCCTGGATGCAGCGGCCTTCGTTGG
>DATKJG010000024.1:0-5160 GCA_035543215.1 Phycisphaerales bacterium
CGGCGAAGTAGGTCGTGTCGTCCATGGGCGTGAAGATGACACGGTCGCCGGCCTTCACGCCATGCGCGCGGAACCATCGGCCCCAGACACGCGTGCGAATGAGTTTGCGCGGGCCGACGATGTCGGTCTGCACGGTCGGGCCTTCATGCAGGATGAGCGTAATCGGCCGCGCGGCATGGGACTTGTTCGCGCCGCCGATCGTCCACGCCGGGAAGCGATCGATCACGCTCGTGGCATAGAGCGTGTTGTTCTTGAGGTTGCCGGGCGTGATCTCGATCGCGAACGGCGTGCGCGCGTGGACGAGGCCGGCAGCGGCGCCCTGGCCGTTGCTGCTGAGCATCGGATCGCTGCGTTCGATGCGGCGCCACGCGGGCTCTTCATCGAGGCACAGCCACGCCACGCCCTGCAGCGGGCGAATGGCCGGGCCGCTGGTGGTTTGCTCAACATCCTTGAGCCAGACGAGCGATGCGAAGTTGGC
Source organism: Phycisphaerales bacterium (assembly GCA_035543215.1). Classification (GTDB taxonomy): domain Bacteria; phylum Planctomycetota; class Phycisphaerae; order Phycisphaerales; family SM1A02; genus DATKJG01. Next base: position 479 of record DATKJG010000024.1, read on the forward strand.
ATCGCGCTTGCTGCGCCAGAACGCTTCCTCGCCGCGGATCAGGTGGTTGTAATCGCGCCTGATCTGGCTGATGCGGCGCGGTGTGAGATTCGATTCGAACAGCGCGTGCTCGACGGTGGCGGTCGCGGCGTACGGTCCGGCCGACTGTTTGAAATAGATTCGTTCGCCGGCCTCGATGCGCTCGAAGGGATCGCGCGCCTGCATGGTCAGGCGGCACTCGACCGTCTTCTCACCCTGGAGAATGAGATCAAGGTACGGACGAAGGAGGACGGCGATGTGAATCAAGGCATTGACGATTGTGGATTGACGATTGACGATTTCGCAAGCGACACCCGGACGCCAATCGTCGATCGTCAATCCACAATCGTCAATTGCCTACGTTTCCTCGTCGCTGGTCAATCGCTGCAGCGTCGTCTGCATCAAGGCCTGATGCGTGCCGAGGGCTTCGAGCGAGCCTTCGGCGACATCCTTGGGATAGCGCAGCACGTACGAGCCGTCGCTCTGCATGTCCCATGCCTGACGCTGATCGTTCAGGCAGATCGTCAGAATCTGCCACAATCGCGCCCGCAGCGTGCGGTCCTCGATCGGGCAGACGGCTTCGACGCGGGCGTTGAGGTTGCGGTACATCCAGTCGGCCGAGCCAATGTAGAAGTCGCCATCGCGCGGATCCTCCTGGCCGTTGCGGAAGTAGAAGATGCGGCCGTGCTCGAGGAAGCGGCCGATGACGGTCTGCACGCGGATGTTCTCGCTCATGCCGGGCACTCCGGGTTTGAGCGTGCAGAAGCCGCGCACGATGAGATCGATCTTTACGCCCGCCTGGCTGGCGCGATAGAGGGCTTCGATGACTTCCTGGTCCTGCATCTGGTTCATCTTGACGATGATGCGGCCGGCTCCTCCACCCTTGGCGGTGTGCGCCTCGATTTCGCGATCGATGAGTTCGATGAAGCGCTTCTTCATGGCGTGCGGCGCGACGAGCAGCTTGCTGTACTGCGGGGCGCGGCTGCGGCCGGTGATGGAGTTGAACAGATCGATGACGTCGTCGCAGATCACCGGATCGCAGGTGAACAGGCCGACGTCCTCGTAGAGGCTGGAGGTCTTGCTGTTGTAGTTGCCGGTGGAGATGTGGGCGTAGGCGCGCAGGCCGTCGGCCTCGCGGCGAACCACCAGCGCGATCTTGGTGTGCGTCTTCAATCCCACCACGCCGTAGGCCACGTGCACGCCGGCGTCCTCCAGGCGGCGGGCCCATTCGATGTTCTTCTCCTCGTCGAAGCGGGCCCGCAACTCCACCAGCACCGCGACCTGCTTGCCCTGCTCGGCGGCGCGGGCGAGTTCGCGCACGAACGGGCTGTCGCCCGAGGTGCGATACAGCGCCTGCTTGATGGCGACGACGTTGGGATCGCCCGCCGCCTCCTCGATGAAGCGCTCGACGGAGGCGTCGAACGATTCATAGGGGTGATGCACGACGATGTCGCCCTGGCGAATGGCGCTGAAGATGTCCTGCTCCAGCGTCGCCAGGCGCGGCGGAATCAGCGGCCGCCACGGCTTGTAGCGCAGGGTCGGCATGTCGAGGTCGGCGATCGAATTGAGCACGGTGTAGTCGATCAGGCCCTGCGTCTCGTAGATGTCATCGGGCTGGATCTCCAGTTCATCGCGCAGGTACTCCAGCAGCCGTCTATTGGGCTTGCGCGCGATCTGCAGCCGCACCACTGGCGCAAAACGCCGCTCGCGCATCTGCTGCTGAATCTGCTCCAGCAGATCCTCAGCGTCCTCGTTGTCGTCCGCCACGTCGGCGTTGCGCGTGACGCGGAAGGGCAGGACCTTGCGAATCTCCATGCCGCTGAACAGGCCGGCGAGATTCGCCTCGATGATGTCGGCGGTGAGCACGAAGCGGTGCGTCTTGCCTTCGGCGGGCAGGCGGCACCACGCCGGGACAACCTGAGGCACCTTCACGCGCGCGAAGAACTGTTCGCTCTCGCCCGGCCGGCGCAGCATCACGCCCAGCGAGGTCGAAAGATTGCTGATGAACGGGAAGCGGTGGCCGGGATCGACCGCCAGCGGCGTCAGCACGGGAAAGACGTTCTTCTGGTACCACTCGCTGACGAAGCGCGTCTCCGATTTGCTCAGTTCCGAGTAGTCGAGCAGGGAGATGCCTTCGCTGCGCAACGCCGGCAGCAACTGGTTGCGATAGCAGTCGGCGGCCTTCTGCATCGCGGGCAGGACCTTCTGACGGATCGCCGACAGTTGCCACGCGGGGTTGGCCATGTCGGGGCCGATCGAACCCACGCCCGCAGCCAGTTGCCGGCGCAGGCCGCCCACGCGCTTCTGGAAGAACTCGTCGAGGTTGCTGGCGAAGATCGCGAGGAAGCGCAGGCGTTCAAGCAGCGGCGTGCGATCATCAACCGCCTGGAACAGAACGCGATCGTTGAACTCCAGCCATTGCAGTTCGCGGTTGAGATAGCGGCTGGACTGATCGACGACCGGCTGGGCGAGTTGCGCGACGGCGCTCGAGGCAGCCGATGCCGACGATGCCTGCCCATTCTCGCTGGGCGCAGGCACAGCCGCAGCGGGGGCGGTGGTGGTCGTCGTCTCGGGATTCGGCGTCGCGGCAGTCATGAGAAAGCGGTAGGCGGTCAGCGATCTGCGGTCAGCGTTCAGGACTTGTCATTCGGCACAAATGATGCCTTGCACCCGGGCGCTTCGCTTACGGTCGTGCGCCGCATCTTGACGCGGGCCGGGAGTTTCCTGCGCACTTCCTCGCCGATGTGCTCGGCCACGCGCTCGGCCGTGGGATTGATGCGATCGAATGGCGGCGTGGCGTTGAGATCGGCGTTGTTGAACCGGGCGATGACCGCGTCGATGTCGCGCTCGATGACGTGAAAATCGCACAGCAGCCCGTTGCGATCCAGCGTCTTGCCGGCGACGACGACCTGCACCTTCCAGTTGTGGCCGTGCACCGGCTCGCGGCGGCCGTTGATGACGATGGCGTGCGCCGCACAGAATTCGCGCTCGACGCTGAGTTCGAACATGGACTGCAACTATATCGACGCAATCAAAGCGGGGGTTGGCGTAAACGAAACGCGAACACACGGCGGCGGCGGAACGTCAATCTCTCACGTATCCTTCGCGTCGCATGTCCCAGCCCGCTCCCCCCGCTCCCCCCGCTGCCCCCGCTCCCCTGATGCTGTCTGTCTCCGGCGCGCGAGGCCTCGTCGGGCAGACGATGACGAGCGAAGTCGCCCGCGATTTCGCTGCCGCGTTCGGCTCGTTCGTGCGCGCCTCGACCGCTCAGGCGAGTCCGCTCTTGTGCATCGGGCGCGATGGCCGGCCCTCCGGCCTGGAACTGATGGAGGCGGCGATCGACGGCCTGCTCTCGACCGGCTGCCGCGTCATCGACCTGGGCATCGTCACCACGCCATCGGTGGCGGTGATGATCGGCAAGCACCGCGCGGCGGTGCGGGGCGGCGCGGTGGGGGGGATTGAGATCACGGCCTCGCACAATCCGATCATCTGGAACGGCATCAAGTGCCTGAACGCCGACGGCGTCGCGCCGCCGCCGCACGATGCCGACGAGATCATCCGCCGATTTCGTGACAAGGACTTCGTTCGATCGCCGCTGGACCGGGCCAAAGCCTGCCGGCGCGATGACACGACGAATGCCACGCACGTCGAGCGCGTGCTGGCCAGCATCGGCGGGGTGGGGGGACCGGATGTCGCGGCGATTCGGACCGCGAAGTTGAAGGTCGTCCTCGATTCGATCAACGGCGCGGGCTGCGTGCCGGGGCGCATGCTGCTCGAGGCGCTCGGCTGCCAGGTCGTGCACATCAACGGCGTGCCGACGGGCCAGTTCGCCCACACGCCCGAGCCGATCGAGGAGAACCTGCGCGATCTCGCGGCCCGCACGGCGAAGGAGAAGGCCGCATGCGGCTTCGCGCAGGATCCTGACGCTGATCGCCTGGCGATCATCGACGAGACCGGCCGCTACATCGGCGAGGAATACACGCTGGTCCTGGCGGTCAAGCGCGTCCTGCAGGTGTCGCCGTTAGCCCCCGGCTCTGCCGGGGGATCGAAGCGCGTGCTCGCGACCAACCTGTCCACAAGCCGCATGATCGATGATGTCGCGGCTCAGTTCGGCGCGACCGTGTTGCGCACCGCTGTGGGCGAGGCCAACGTGGTTGCGGCGATGAAACCGCACGGCTCCCATGCCATCCTCGGCGGCGAAGGCAACGGCGGCGTCATCCTCCCCCCTGTGTGCTGGGTGCGCGATTCGCTTTCGGCCATGGCCCTGACATTGAGCCTGATCGTCGCCGAGCGCAAGCCTCTGAGCGCCATCGTGGGCGGGCTGCCGAAGTATCACATGATCAAGCACAAATTCGACCTGGCGAAGATCGGTGGACTCGCCATCGTCAAGCCCGCGCTGGAGAAGGTGCAGAAACGATTCAGTGCCGCGAGAATCTCAACCGTTGATGGCGTGCGACTGGATTTTGATGACGGCTGGGTGCATCTGCGCCCCAGCAACACCGAGCCGATCGTGCGCCTGATCGCCGAGGCGAAGACGGAATCGCGTGCGAAGGGATTGATCGATGAGGTGGCGGTGGCGGCGGGATTGAAATGATCGAAGACGCCGGCGACGGGGGCGTCGCCGGCTAAACTGTGAAATGCTCGCCACGTATCACAATCACTCG
>DATKJG010000025.1:0-2671 GCA_035543215.1 Phycisphaerales bacterium
CGAGCACGCTGTCAACGGCGTCGCCGGCATTGTGCGCGATGGCATCTTGCCCGGCTTCGTCGGCTACGAGACGGGCCAGGCCGCGATGGGCGATGCGTTCGACTGGGCCCGGAGGCTCGCCGGTCATGCGGATTTCTCGACGCTCGACTCCGCTGCTGCTGCGATCACGCCCGGGGCCGACGACGTGAGCTGTCTCGACTGGTTCAATGGGTGCCGCACGCCGCTGATGGATGCATCACTTGCAGGCGTCCTGGCGGGATTGACGCTCGCCCACGGGCCGCCGCACATCTATCGCGCGACGCTCGAGGCTTCAGCCTTCGGATTGCGGTGGATTGTCGACACTCTGCGCGATGGCGGCGTGCCGATCGATGCCTTTGTCGCCACCGGCGGATTGCCGCACAAGAACAAGTTGTTCATGCAGATCGTCGCGTCAACGCTTGAGCATCCCGTTTCCATTCACCAAGCGCCCCACGGCCCGGCGCTGGGCGCAGCAATCCTCGGCGCGCTCGCGGCCGGAACTGAGGCCGGCGGGTTCAGCAACGTCGCGGAGGCGGTCGATTGCATGGCCGGCTCACGCAGCGCCATCCCTCCACCGGCCATCGTCGAACCGCGCGATGATTGGGCCTGCGATTACCGCAACTATTACAAGCGATATCGAGCGTTGGCGCAGGAAGCGGCGCGCAGCGACTCGCCGCTCCACCCTGCCGCCTTCGCACATTCGTCATAACACGAATTCGAGCATGTCAACGATTCGACTTCCCACCATCGATTCACCGAGGCGCGTGCAGGCAAAGACCGCCGTATTGATTTCATCGGGCGACCTGCGCCTGTCAGCCAACCTCGCCTGCTGGCCAGCGCAGAAGGCGATGGAAGCCGAGGCGCACAAGGCCTTCGCTGATCTGGGGTGGACCATAGTTCGCGGCTCACCTGAGAGGTGGAGCGCCGCGGAGCCGCATGGCTTCATCGCATCGCAGGCGCAAGGTCGCGAGGTGTTCGCGCGCATTCATCCCAATGCCCCGCTGGTCGTGGCCGAGGCTGTCTGGCAGTATTCGCATCATGTGCTGGTGGGCCTGCAGCATCATCGCGGACCGATCCTCATTCTTGCGAACTGGTCGGGGCAATGGCCCGGACTCGTCGGTGCACTGAATCTGCGGGCTTCGCTCACCAAGGCCGGCGTCAAGTATTCGCTGCTGTGGGGCGAGGATTTCACTGCCCGCGCCTTTCGCCGCAAACTGACGCAATGGCTCGACAGCGGTCGCATTCGCCATGACACCTCACACGCGCAGGCATTTGATGCGAGGCGTATTCCCGCCAAGGCGCGGCGCCTGGGCGAGGCCGTCGCAGCGCAACTGCAGCGCCGACCGGCCATCCTCGGCGTGTTCGATGAAGGCTGCATGGGAATGTACAACGCGATCATTCCCGATCATCTGCTGCACGCCTGCGGCGCATTCAAGGAACGGCTCAGCCAGTCGGCTTTGTACTACGCGATGACACAGGTTGCCAAGCGTGAGGCGGATGATGTTCGATCATGGTGCGAGCAGCGCGGCATGCGATTCATCACCGGCCGCAATGACGCGACCGACCTCACGGACAAGCAGATTCGCGAGCAGTGCCGGATGTACATCGCCGCGGCGCGGCTTGCGGATGAATTCGGCTGCGATGCGATCGGCATTCAGTATCAGCAGGGCTTGAAGGATCTCACGTCCGCAAGCGACTTGGCGGAAGGCCTGCTCAATGCATCGTTGCGCCCGCCGGTTGTCGCTCGCAGCGGATCCAACAATGGCAAGGTCATTCGCCAGGGCGAGCCGATCACGCACTTCAACGAAGTGGATGAATGCGCCGGATTCGATGCGCTCATCACGCAGCGCATCTGGCAGGCACTTGGCATGCAGCCGGACAACACTCTGCATGACCTGCGCTGGGGCGACTTTGACCGGAGCGAGACGACCGACGACTATGTCTGGGTCTTCCTCATTTCCGGCGCGGTGCCTCCCACACACTTCGCGCGCGGGTACAAGGATGCGACGAGCGAACGCCAGCCGGCGATGTATTTCCGGCTCGGCGGCGGCACGATCAAGGGCGTCTCGAAGCCGGGCGAAGTGGTCTGGTCCAGGATCTTCGTGGCTGATGATCGTCTGCACATGGACATCGGTCGATGCCGTGCGTTGAAACTGCCCGAGACCGAGACGCAGCGGCGCTGGAACGCGACGACGTCACAGTGGCCGATCATGCACGCGGCGATGTATGGCGTCAGCCGCGACCAGATGATGGCGCGGCACCAGTCCAATCACATTCAGGTCGTGTATGCGCCGGATGCGAACTCAGCGGATTTCGCGCTGGCCGCCAAGGCAGCGGCAGCAGAGGCGACGGGCATCGATGTGCACCTGTGCGGCGAGGCGCATGACGGTACGCCGTTGCGCGAGCGTCTGGCGCGCCTCTGAACTTCTACAGGTGCAATTCCCACATCTGTCCGCGCGAGTGCGGGCCGAACATCTTCTCCGGCTTCTCGTCGATGAGCGTGAATCCCGCCGCTTCGTAGATGCGCCTTGCCGCGACCAGGTCGCTGCCGGTGAACAGCGTGATGCGACGATAGCCCGCCCTGCGTGCGAAGCGAATGCACGCATCGACCAGGGCCGTTCCCAATCCCATGCCGCGGGCTTCGGGCTCGACG
>DATKJG010000026.1:0-4372 GCA_035543215.1 Phycisphaerales bacterium
CGCCGCGATGTGCAGCCTATATCGCCCCTCTTGCAACCGGCAACTGCGCAGTGAACGTCAGCGACTTGCTGGCGGTCATTCCGAGCTGGGGGGCATGCCTGTAGCGATCCGCGTCAATCGGACGAATTGCCCGTCATCAACACATCCTGAGAGCGGGAATCTCGTCAAGGCCCTTCCCACGCACAAATGAAAAAGCGTCGGCGGCCGCGAAGCGGCCAACCGACGCCTTGTGGGGGGGGCGACTCGGGCATCGCAGCCGATGCAAGAGCCGCCCGCCTCCACGCCAAGGAGACCCAAGGCAAGCGATGATAGGCGCGCTAGAGGGACTGGCGTTTGGGGTAGGTTGACGGCAGAATGGGAGTACCGTGGTTGCCGCGGCGGTCTCGCCACGAGGGTTCCCGCATCGAATCACTGAGGGCCGTTTAGGTGTCGCCAACGGACGCGACCGAGCATGTCACGCAGTTGTTGGAGCATCCGGCAGGGCCACGCCTCCGCCGCCGATCGCCTCCTGCCGCTGCTGTATGACGAGCTTCACAGGCTCGCTGAGTCATTCCTTCGGCATGAGCGGGTCAATCACACACTGCAGCCGACGGCGCTTGTTCATGAGGCGTATCTGCGGATGGTGCGGCAGGATCGCACTGATTGGCAGAATCGCGCGCATTTTTGTGCCGTGGCGGCCCAGGCGATGCGGCGGATTCTCCTGAGCCACGCACGCGATCGCGCTGCCGCCAAGCGCGGCGGGAAGGCGCTGCGAGTGACACTCTCCGACAGCGATGTGGCCGCCACGCCTGGACTCAACGACGTCGATCTGCTGGCGCTGGATGATGCCCTTGGCCGGTTGGCAGCCTTGGATGATCGTCAGGCGCGCGTGGTCGAGTTGCGATTCTTCGGCGGCTTGACCGTCGAGCAGGCGGCGGAGGTTCTTGGCGTTTCGCCTCGATCGGTCAAGGCGGACTGGCAGATGGCCAAGGCTTGGCTCTACACGCAGTTGAAGGAGTGAACTCGCGCCGGCACGCGCGCTTTCGGCATATGCACGCCCAGCAATTTCAACGCGTCAAGGAGGTGTTTCACGCGAGCCAAGAGATGGACGTAGCGGCACGGGAGGCGTATGTCGACCGAGCCTGCGATGGCGATCCTGGGCTGAAGGCAGAGGTGAAGCGCCTGCTTCAAGCCCAACTCCAGGCGGATGAGTTTCTTGAAACGCCGGTGGTGGATGCGAATCTCGCTCTTGAAGCCGTCGTCGCGGGCACGAACGCGATTCCCGAGAGGATCGGCCGTTATCGAGTCATTCGCCTGTTGGGGGAAGGCGGGATGGGAAGCGTGTACGAGGCCGAGCAGGATTCGCCCAGGCGCCGCGTGGCGCTCAAGATGCTGCGCCCGGGAACCATGCAGCCGCGGATGCTGCAACGTTTTCAGCGCGAGGTGGAAGTGCTCGGCCGCCTGCAGCATCCGGGCCTCGCGCGCATCTATGACGCGGGAATGGCCGAAGATTCGCACCATCAGGGGCCGAATGTGCGTGTGCCGTTCTTCGCCATGGAGTTGATCCACGGCAGTCCCATTACCGCCTACGCGCACCAGCGCCAGCTCTCAATCAGGGACCGATTGGACTTGCTGGCTGAGGTGTGTGATGCCGTGCACTACGGACATCAACAGGGCATCGTGCATCGCGATCTCAAGCCGGGCAACGTGCTGGTGGGCCATTCAAGCGACCGCGACCTGACGGATGCCGGTGCTGACGAAACGCCTGACGCGAAGCCCACACCAAAGATCATCGATTTCGGTGTGGCGCGTGTAACCAATGCCGACATTGCGCTGACGACGCTGGCGACAGATGCCGGCCAGATCATCGGCACGCTCGCATACATGAGTCCGGAGCAGGTGCGTGGAGCCCCGCACGAGATTGACAGCCGGAGCGACATTTATGCGCTGGGCGTCATCGGTTATGAACTCCTGACCGACCGCTTGCCCTATCAGATCGCCGACAAGGTGGCGCCGGAGGCAGCGCGAATCATTCGCGACGAGGAGCCATCGCGCATGAGTTCGATCTCGCGTGTGTTCCGCGGCGACATCGAGACGATCTTTGCCAAGGCGCTGGAGAAGGAGCCGACGAGGCGCTACACAACGGCGGCGGCCTTGGCGGCGGACATTCGCCGGTATCTCGGCGATGAACCGATCATCGCGCGGCCGCCGACCCTAGGATATCAACTGAGCAAGTTCGCGCGGCGGCACAAGGAACTGGTTGCTGGACTGGCGCTGGTGTTTGTCGTGCTTGTCGGCGGGATTGTGGGCACGACCATTGGCTTGATTCGAACGCGGCATGCGCTGACGCTGGCACGACAACAAGGCGAGGTAGCCCAGCAAACTGCAGATGCCTTTGCAGAGGTTCTGGGGTCCGCGGATCCCCGAGTTGAAGGAGGTGGACCCGATGTGCGCCTCGCCGACCTCCTCGACGCAAGAGCGGCCGATTTTGATGCTCACCCGCAGAAGGATGTGGAACTCTACGTTCGGCCGGCCCTCGGACACAGCTACCTTGGACTCGGACTATCGGAATCCGCCGCCCAGAATTACCAACGCGCGCTCGATCTCGCCAACGAGATGTATGGACCTCAGCATGAGCAGACGCTGAATATCTCTGCCGCGCTGGCGAACGCGATGTGCGATCTTGGCCCGGACAAGTTGGTGCGAGGTGTACAGCTGGCGCGATCAGGGCTGGCGATCGCCAAGGAGCGCTTTGGCGCTGATCACGACACAAGTCTCAAGCTCTCGTACGCGCTCGCGAATGCCCTTGGTCGCCAGATGCATCCGGACGAGGCCGAGGCGATCCTCATTGAGGCATTGACTGCGGTGCGCAAGAAGCCGCCATCCAACGCGCGCGACCAACGGCTCATCCCGCTGCTCACGGCGAAGGCGAAGGTCCATAACGCCATGCACCAGTACGCGGCTGCAGGGGAAGCAATCCGCGAGGCCATGGATCTGGACAAGGCGATGGCAGGTGTGGAGGGCATCGACCGCCTTGGCGATCTGCGCGATGTACTGATCGAGATCGCGCTTGCCAATGGCCACCTTGATGAGGCTACCAACCTTGCACTTGAAGTCGTTGATGTTCGACGCAAGGCTCGCGGCGACACGCATCCTCTCACCATCGAGTCCATCGAACACGCGGCGACTCTGCTGTCAAAGCAGAAGCGCCAGGAGGAGGCCATTCCACTCTATCGGGACCTGGCGGCATACTGTCACGCGCACCCCCAGTCGGACCCTGGGCGTCTTGCCGACGTCATGGGGACACTCGCATCGGCGCTGAGCGTGACTGGTCAATACGACGAAGCGGCCGAACGCTACCAACAGGCAATCGACGATCTGCAGCGCGTTTCCGGCAAGGGTGATTGGCGCGCGCTCGAGATGTGGCACGCCGCATGTTTCGAGCAGAGCCTGCGCCCGTATGGCGAATGGGCCTGCCAGGCCCTCCAGATAGCCGCCTTCACGCAGACTGTTCCGGAAATCAACGGTCGAACTCCTGCAAGCCTGGAGTTGAATCTGAGTGAATGGAAGAAGACGAATTTCGACCTCAGGCGGTGGGATATTGCAGAGGGTTCTGACCACGCAACGCTTGAATCGATGGCATCGGGCGATGCCGCTGCCCTCCGCTCATTTCCTGATCTCGACCCGGGACTCTACCAGTTGCAGATCGACATACCGATGCGCGAGCCGCCGGCGTTCTCGCATTCGCAATGGATCCTCTTTTCAGTGTGGGACAAGGCCAGCTACGCGATTGATTTCAATCCCGCCGACGAACAGGCGAAATGGGACGCGCTGGTTGCTCAACCTCCTCAACAGCATGGCCTCATTCCCTTCGTGTGCTGGCGCAGCGGCCCCGACGCGCCGAGCCATGGGCCGAATGGTGGGCCGCAGATGTACGGACTGGTTTTGACCACCACCATCGATTGGCCCGCCGGTTCCTACCACTGGACAGTTACCGTGGATGATGGGGTTCGAATGCGGATCGACGGCACACTGGTGGTTGATGAGTGGATTGCGCGTGCGGAGAGGACGAAGGCGGTGGATGTCGAGCTTGCCGAAGGCCCTCATGCTGTCCGCATCGAGTACTTCCAGGGCCGCGGCTCGTCAACACTGATCGTCACCGCTTGCCCGCGCGATCTGGCTCCATAGGACGCGGCGCGAATTGCCGTCAGACCGTCGCTCTCGTGTTCCAAATAGGATTAGAGCATGAGTCGCGGCGACAACGTCATCAGTCGTGCAGTATCGATTGATCCTGCAGTCCGAATCGGTCACGTGCACCTGAAGGTCGCGGATATCGAGCGATCGCTGGCCTTCTATCGGGATGTGCTGGGTTTCGAGGTCATGCAACGAATCG
>DATKJG010000027.1:0-4852 GCA_035543215.1 Phycisphaerales bacterium
GTGCTCATTCAGGGCGGCTCGGGCGGCGTCGGCGCGTTCGCGGTGCAGATCGCCAAGGCCAAGGGCGCGAGGGTCATCGCGACCGCTTCGACTCCGAACCAGGCGTTCCTCAAGGAACTCGGGGCCGATGTCGCCATCGACTACAAGACGCAGAAGTTCGAGGACATCGCGAAGGACGTCGATGTCGTGCTCGATACGGTCGGTGGCGAGACGCAGAAACGATCCTTCGACATCCTGAAGAAGGGCGGCACGCTCGTCTCGATCGTGGGCGGCCCCGATCAGAATCTTGCGAAAGAGAAGGGCGTCAACGCCAAGGGCATTCTCGTGCGGCCGAACGCGGCACAACTGACCGAGATCGCGGAGTTGATCGATGCTGGCAAGATCAAGGTGACGGTGTCGCAGGTCGTGCCGCTGCAGGATGCGGCGAAGGCCCACGAGCAGATCGAGACCGGCCACACCCGGGGCAAGATCGTGCTCAAGGTGGCGGAGGAGCCAAAGGGCTGAAGTCAGAGGCTTACCTGATCGCCGGGTGTCGCATCGCGTGGGGCTGGTAGCAGCGGCTACCGTCATTGCATAGAAAATGCCGATAATTCAGGCACATTCCATCAATTGCGACGACCGCTTGACCGAATTGTAGCTTACGCTACAATCGGTCGATCGAATGGCCATGCCGGCATCCGCCTCCAACCCGTCGCCCGTTACGTCCAAGCCCTCCGCCTCGTTCAACAAGGTGCGGGCGGACCACGCGACCGAGACCGCCGAGGACTACGTCGAAGCGGTGTCTGACATCCTTCATCGCTCCGGTGAATGCCGCGTGAAGGATCTGGCTGAGCACATGGGCGTATCACACGTCACGGTGACGCGCGTCATCGCGCGACTTGCCGAAGAGGATCTGGTCGATACCGAGCCCTATCGCCCGATCCGACTGACGGCGCGCGGCGAGAGGCTGGCGGCCGAGAGCCGGCGGCGGCATGAGATCGTCCTGGGCTTTCTCCTGGCGCTGGGCGTTCCCGAGGGCGAAGCACGCCGCGACACCGAAGGCATTGAACATCACGTCGGCGAAGCGACGCTGCAGCGCATGCAGGCCTTCGTCGAGAAGCAGAGAAAGGATCGCCGCACATGAGCGCCCGTCCGCTGGATCACGCCGCCACTTCTTCCACGATCGATGCGCCGTCGGGCGGCGGCGCCGCGACGGTCGACGCTGGCTGGCGCCATCGCTCCGCTTCGCCTTCGCTGCCCGAGGTTCACTCCTCGATCCCCGTACCGCAATACGGCCGGGTATGGCGCAAGATGCTGGCGTTCTCAGGGCCGGGGCTGATGGTCGCCGTGGGCTACATGGACCCGGGTAACTGGGCCACCGACCTCGCCGGCGGCGCGAAGTTCGGCTACACGCTGCTGAGCGTCATTCTCATCTCCAACTTCATGGCGATCCTGCTGCAGCACCTCTCGCTGAAACTCGGCATCGTCACGGGGCGCGACCTGGCCCAGGCCTGCCGCGACCACTTCAACAAGCCGCTGTCGTTCGCGCTGTGGGTGCTCTGCGAGATCGCCATCGCCGCGTGCGATCTGGCGGAGGTCATCGGCTCGGCCATCGCCCTCAACCTGCTGTTCGGCATCCCGCTGATCTATGGCGTGCTGCTGACCGCCGCGGACGTGATGGTGGTGCTGCTGCTGCAGGCGCGCGGCTTCCGCGTGCTCGAATGCATCGTCGCCAGCCTGATCATCATCATCGGCGGCTGCTTCCTGTACGAACTCATTTACGCTCAACCGGCGCTCGCCTCCATGCTGGGCGGGCTGGTTCCCACGCCGCAGATTGTCGTTAATCCGGAGATGCTCTACATCGCCATCGGCATCCTTGGCGCGACGGTGATGCCGCACAACCTGTACCTGCATTCGAGCATCGTGCAGACGCGGGCGTTCAATCGGGACGAGCCGGGCAAGCGCATGGCGATCAAGTACGCGACGATCGATTCGACGGGGGCGCTCTTGTGCGCGTTCTTCATCAACGCGGCGATTCTGATTCTCGCGGCGGCGGCGTTTCACGGCACCGAGCACGAAAGCGTCGCCGACATTCACGACGCCTACAAACTGCTCACGCCGGTGCTGGGCATCGCGGGCGCGAGCACGCTGTTCGCCATCGCGCTGCTGGCCAGCGGGCAGAACTCCACGCTTACCGGCACGCTCGCCGGGCAGATCGTGATGGAAGGCTTCCTGAACATTCGCCTGCGGCCGTGGCTGCGGCGGCTCATCACGCGCCTGATTGCGATCATCCCGGCGGTCATCGTCGCGGCCATGTACGGCGACAAGGGCGTGGGCCAGTTGCTGGTGCTCAGCCAGGTCATTCTGTCGCTGCAGCTGAGTTTCGCGGTGATTCCGCTGGTATGGTTCACCAGCGAGAAGAAGAAAATGGGCATATTCGTCAACAGGCCCTGGCTGATCATCCTCGCGTGGCTGATCACCATCATCATCGTTGCACTCAACGGCTACCTGCTCTGGCAGACCTTCCGAGCGTGGATGTGAGGCCCTCATGTATCGCACGATTCTCATCCCGCTCGAGAACTCGCCGACCGATGAGGCGATCCTCGCGCACATCCGCGGCCTGGCGAAACTATGCGGCTCGCGCCTGGCGCTCGTGCACGTGGCCGACGGCCACATGGCCCGAAACCAGAAGGGCCTGAACATGGCCGAATCGCAGGAGATGCGCGACGACCAGGCCTATCTCGAACGCCGGCGCGCCGAGCTGGCGCGCGACGGCTTCGACGTCGAGGCGCACCTGGAGTGCGGCGATCCATCGACGCAGATCCTGGCGCTGACCAAGCGCATCAACCCCGATCTCATCGCGATGTCCACGCACGGCCACGGGTTCGTGAAGGATGTGGTGCTGGGCAGCGTGGCCGAGGCGGTGCGGCATCGCACCGACGTGCCCGTGCTGCTGCTGCGCTCGCGCCCGGTCAGCGGCGCTTGAAGAACTGCACGGCCTTTTCATGTTTCATCGCGGCGGCGCGCGTGGCGAACGTGCCGAGGTTGCGGCGGCGGCCGGTGCGCGGATTCTTCTTGCGCGAGTAGAGGCGGTACTTGCCGGACGTGAGGCGGCGGATCATGCGGGCATCTCCCTTCGAATGAACGTACTCACGACGCTGCCGAGCGATGCCGCTCGCGTCGAGATGCGAGAAGGGAATCCCGTGCGGTTCCTACTGCTGCCAGCCGAATTCGCCGTGCTCGATGCTCCAGTCGTTTCCGAAGTACCCGGCGGCTCGAATTCCGAGGCCGCCGCGCGCCAAGCCGCTGCCATCGAAGACGATGCAATCCGGATACGCCACGCCTGAGACGAAGTACGGCAGCCGATCGGTGATGCGCGCCCCGATCGCGCCAGTGCCCGAGACGACGCCGACGCTGGCGATGTCGCTGCCCGGCCGCGGACGAATCATCAGGCACGCGAGGTCGTCGCCATTCATGGCGCGATCGCTCATCTTGATCTGCCCTCGATGCACCTGCACGGGTGAATCGTGCAGCAGCGCATCCCACACGGCATTCGTGTCAGCATTGCCGTACAGAATCACACTGCGATCGCGGCTGGCATTGTCGCGCGGATTGAAATCGACGTCGGCGACAACATCCACCGATCCGTTGCCGCGGTACCAGAAGGTCTCGGCGTCGAAACGCGCCTTCTTGAAGGCCCAGGCGTTCTCTTCCGCGGTTCCCTTCGTGCCGTAGACGAACATGAAACGGTGATTGAAGGCGCTCTTGAACGGCCCACAGCGCGCGGGCGTCTTGTGCGATGGCGCAAGCGGCGCTGCGGCGACCCCCCACTTGTCGCCGTTGCGTTCCAATTCAATCGCTTGCCGCGAAGCCTGTGCACGCACGCTCTGCCCATCCAGTTCGACCGTGATCTCGCCCTCGCCCTCGAAGTCGCTGACGTCCAACGTGATCCGAGCCACATTCTCCGTCGTGCCTGAGATCGTCCGCTTCGTCAGGTCGCGCTTGAGATCGACGCGGCTGAAATCCATGCACCGCTGCTGCTGGATCGTGACCCAATCGCGCGAGGCGTTCACGCCCGGTGATGCCGTCGCGAACTGCACGTGATCGATCGCCTTCGCGGCCGGCCTGCCGTGTTTGCTCAAGAACTCCATCAGCGGCGGCCAGTCGACGCATTCGTCTCCCCACCAGTGGCCGGCGCCGGGCTGCTCGTGATACTCGAGATCGTGGTGCCATTTCTCGAGTTCAGCCTTCATCGTGCGCGCCTGCTCGACAGGCACGTTGTCATCCTTGTCGCCGTGCAGGATGTAGATGCCGAGGCCATTGAGGTTGTGCTGCAGTTCGAGCGTGCGGCTGGAGTTGCCGGCTCGGCGCATGATCTGTTGCATGGCGTCGGCGTTGTCGGCATTCCGGTTTCCGCCGCCGCGTCCGCCGCCGTAGGACTCGAAACTGATCCAGCCCGCGCTGGGCGCGATGGCCGCGAACTCACCCGGGAACGTCGAACCGACCTGCCACGTGCCGTGGCCGCCCATCGAGTGGCCGGTGAGATAGATGCGCTGCGGATCGTGCGCGAGATCGCTCTTCGCGATGTCGAGGACCTCCATGGCATCGATGCGGCCCCAGTCCTCCCAGTCAAAACCGTACGGCCGGCGATTCGTGGGCGCGACGATGTGGGCCCACTCCTTGCTCTTGTACGCGGCGGCCTGACCGCGGGCCTCGACGCCCGCGCCGTGCAGCGTCAGGATGAGGCCGTTGTCCGGCGCGTCCTTGAGCGCAGGGCGTACGGCGAAGTATTGCACGCTGCCGTCGATGTCGCTGACAAACGTGCGCTTCTGGAGTGACAGCGCGTCGACGACCGCAAGTTCGACCTCGAGTG
>DATKJG010000028.1:0-6213 GCA_035543215.1 Phycisphaerales bacterium
CATTACCATTGGGCAGCGGTGTGCCTGGCGCGCCGCCAACACCGGCGTAGTATTGACCAGGCAGTGGAAGGCTCGTGGGCAATGTGTTGTTCAGGTTGCGGAACGGGTTAGGGGGCAATGCAAGGGTCGCCAGAAAATCCTCAAGCTCCTGCATCTGGCCTGGGGTGAGTTCATTGTCCGCGCCTTGCAGGTTGACAAACGTCTGACCGAATTCCTCAATGCCATCGCGGTCGCCGCGCCAGTGGTGTGGCTCCTTGCCGATAATGTCCAGCAAGGTTTGCGTGACCATCGGCCCCTTCATCGGATGCCAGTCGGGGCACGGGCCTGATCCCAGGGCCGTAGAGCCGAAGTTGCAATTCTGATCGAACGCCATCATGGTTCGGCTCGGGTCGCCCAGGTCCCACGCGAGTCGATCCATGCGCCCATCAGGATGGCACGAGGCGCAGGAGATATGCCCGAGCCCCGAGGTCTGGTGAGAATCATAGAGGTGGGGCCGCCCGAGCTTGATGGCCACGGGCGTGGGATCGAAGAATGAAATGCGTTGCAACTCAGCGCGGATAGAAGTGTCAATCATAGAAACTGTCGCGTCGAACCTGTTGAGCACATAGACCCGCGATCCGGCCTGGTTGGTCGCCACGCCGGTTGGCCCCTGGCCAACCTCGATCGCGGCGATGCGCTGTCCCGCCGCATCCACAACGATCAGGTTGTTGCTGCCCATCCCGGTGATGTATGCAGCGACGCCGTTCGGACTCCAGGTGATGCCGCGCGGATCGCCGATGGACAAGTCTCGCAGTGCTTGCGTGACACTTGGCCCGCTGTAATCCAGATGCGGATTCAAGTCGATGATCTGCGCCGCACCGCCGCCAAACCCGTCGAACAGCGCGATCCGCGTACGCAGGAACCGGCCGTTCAGAATCGGCTCGAAACGGACCTCGTTCATCGCTTCGGTTCCAACGACGGACACTCGGCCTGTTGCCGGATTCACGGCCATCGCCATGCACAGATTCATCAAGCGTGTGCGATACGACACGTTCAATGTCTGCGCATCGATTTCGGCCACATCATGGTCCCACAGGTCCCAGCCGACTGGCCGACCAGATAGGTTCGCGGACGAACCGCTAACGAATGCTGTCCAATCAGTTCCGTTGTCGTCCAGCCAGCTGCCGGTGTCGGTCTTTCGGACGATCAGCCCGACCGCTGGAGGTGGAGGATTGTTCGGGTTCATCGGCGGATCGAACACTTGCCCACTGTTCGGAGGTGGATTCTGTCCGCCATAGGGACTGGATGGGTGGCTCACGACATTGGGCGGGAAGAAGTTCTGCGTCGTGGCGCCACCCCCGAGGATGGTCGTGCCATTGCCTGATTCGAAAACCGCCACGTAGACCTTCGAGCCGTCCGGGCTGACCGCCATCGCACGAGGATCTTCGCCAACGATTGCGATATCGATCGGCAGTGCTTGCAGATTGAGCGGATCGAACACCTGTACGCGATTGGCTTGCGAGCAACTGACGAATGCGCGTTGTGGCGTTCCGGCAAATACCACGTCACACGGTTCGTCGGACGTGGTCAATGTGGCCACGACATTCCGCGTCATCAAATCGACGACGCTGATCGAATCAGAGATGTGATTGATCACCCAGGCTTGATCATTGCCCTGAGCGCGGACTGAGACCGGTTCGAGGCCCACCGGAACCGAACCGATATGCGTCAAGTTGCCTCCTCCAGATGCGATGGAGAAGACTTCAAGCCGATTGTCAGCGGTGTTGACAGCCAACAGCTTCGTATCGTCTGGCATGATGTCTAACGGATGAACCTGCGGGTTCTCCCAGTTGACAAACGAACCCTGGCCATCGGCGGCGGCGATCGGCCACATGAATCCGATACAGAGAATGAGGCAGCGGTTCATTCGATCCGCTCCTTTTGCTGGGCGAAACCTGTCTCGAAATAGATGTCGCCTCGGCATGGATATCGTGCCCGATTGTGCCGCCTCGATCAAGAACAGGACTCGCGGATTTGTGAAATGCACGTCCGAAGCGACGAATCGGCGACGATCTAGTCACCAAGCACGATGTGCGATGGCATCCACGACCGCCTACGGTGCGATGTGGTCAAGGCAGGTCGCAGTCGTCGAGATGGCGGAATGGCCCAATTGCTTGCTGATCACGCCGATATCCAGTCCTTCCTCGCTGAGTTGCGCCGCATGCGTGTGCCGCAGGCAGTGGGCGTGAACCCCGCTTGTCGACGTCGGCCCGGCTAAGCGGCGTCGGGGACGCCGAGCCGTAAATCAAACGACCGCCGCGGTTTCGCGACGGTCGTGAAAACTCCCCGAGAGCAACCCTCTTCATAACCTTGGGAAATCTCGATGCGGCGTTCTTGATGCCACGGGGGTGGTTAGCGTGGGCTGAATCCCTCACCAGAACTAGCTGTGCGCGGGTCCTCGCTATCGACACGGCTGGTTGCGGCATCGCGCCAGCCACTGTTTGGCCTCGGACGCGCGGCCAGTTGTCTCGAGCAGCTCCGCCAAGGTGCGCATGCAGTTCTGAGTGCGGTGATGTTCATCGCCCAACCGCATGTGCAGCATGTCATACGCCAGCCGCAGCAACCGCTCGGACTCGTCGTACTTCTGCCGCCGCATCAGGCAGCGAGCCTGATCAACCTTGAAGTGCGCTGTCCACCATTCGTGCTCACTCCTGATACTGGTCGATGCGCGGTCAATAGCTGAAACGAACTGCGCCTCGGCCTCCTCGATGCGACCCTGTTCAAGATCGATTAGACCGCCGAGTTCGACGCACAGGATCGCATCGAGACGATCCTCCTCGTCGCCGACGGGCGCGTCTCGTTCCTGGCCGTCCAAGGCCTCCTTCTGCAGCGCGTGAGCCTCCTCGAGTCGACCCTGGACCATTCGAAGCCTGGACATCTCACGAATCGGCCTGAACTTGCCGTACAGGTCACTCGGCGAGAGCTGCCCCGCTTGCGTGTAGCAATCGAGCGCTTCCTGCAGCGCCCTCTCCGCATCATTCAGCCGTCCCTGGGTGCGATAGACGCTGGCAAGGTTGGTCAGGTAGTACACCGGTGCAAGCACGTCATGACCGGGCTGGCGATTGATGTCGATCACCTCGCGCAGAATCCTCTCGGCATCGGCGCACCGGCCAATGTCCAGGTACATATCCGCCAGCGGCTCCCAACACCCCGGCGCCACCCTGTGCTCGCGGCGTTCCACCGCAAGGACGCTCAGGAACACCTCCTCGGCCCGACGATGATCGGCTTGATCACGGTAGACCGCCGCCAGGCTCTTGCGAGCCTGAAGCGACCTGATGTCCTCCGCGCCAAACGCCTCGGTAGCGATGTCGATGCAGCGAAGGAACTGACGCTCGGCAGGTGTGAAGTCACCGATGATGACGTACGCGGTTCCCAGAGTCTGGAGGCACCGGATGAGAATCTCCGGCTGATCCGTGAATTTCAGCTGAAAATGCTGATCGGCCGCCTCAATCAGTTTCTTGGCAAGATCCTTGTTGTGTTCGAGATCCGCGATCCGCACCGTGCCGATGAGTTGCTGGCTGAATAGCGAGATCGCATCTTCGGCGATCTTCTCCTTGGCCGCACGTTCGCGCACGGCCACGATCCACAGGATGCTCACCACAATGCTGGTTACGAGCATCAATCCGAACAGCGCTGCCAAGGCACTGACTGCGGCACGGTGGCGTCGTGCCAACGTCCGTAGTTGGTAGATGATGCTCGGCGGTCGAGCGTGGATGGGATCGTGCCTCAGGCAGCGTCGGACATCCTCGCCCAAATCCCCGGCGGACTGGTATCGCCTGTCGCGATCCTTCTCAAGCGCCTTCAGCACAATGGTCTCGACATCACCGCGAAGCATGCGATCGATGCCACTGGGCTTGGGCGGCGTCTGCTCGCGAATGACGCGCGTAGCCTCGTGCAGCGCGACATGCGACAGGTCATACGGCAAGCGCTCGCACAACAATTCGTAGAGCATCACGCCGAGCGAATACACATCGCTGCGCGTGTCGATGTCATTGGGATCAGCCGCGCACTGCTCAGGGCTCATGTATTGTGTGGTGCCAAGCAATTGACCCAGGTCCGTCTGCAAGGTGGTGACAGCCACATCTGAATCGGTGGCGCGGGCCACGCCGAAATCGATGACCTTCGCCGTTCCGGCGGTGTCGACCAGGATGTTCGAGGGCTTGAGGTCGCGGTGAACGATGCCCTTCTGATGGCCGTGGTTGACGGCATCGCAGACGGATGCGAACAGCTCGAGCTTCTGACGGGTTCCCAATGAGCGCGATCGCGCGAATTCGGTCAGGCTGGCGGCGTCCGGAATGTACTCCATCGCGAAGTAAGGCATCGCACCCATGCCGTCGTCATGCGTACCCGCCTGGTAGATCTGCGCGATGCCAGGGTGCCGCAACCGTGCCAGAATCTGGGTTTCGTATTCGAATCGTCGTAGCGCTGCGCGCGAGGCGATGCCCTGCCGAATCAGCTTGAGCGCAACGGTTCGGCGAGGACGATCCTGTGTCGCCTCAAACACCGCGCCCATGCCGCCTGCAGCGATGAGCCGGTGCACGTCATACGCACCAATGCGTGTGCCGATGAATCGGTTGCCTTGGGCCCGGGCGTCGATCAGCGGCGATGTCGGCTCCCAAGCGTCTTCGGCCTGCTCGTGAGCGCGCAGGAGTTCGAGCACCTCGAGGCGCAATGGGGGCGCGTCCGCACACACCGTGGCAACGTACGCCTGGCGCTCCGACGACGGACGCTCCAGGGCGTCGTTGAACACGTCGCGGGCGTGCGGCCGAGTCTGGTTCATTGGCCATTCATCTCAGCCGCCCGCGTCTCGCGGCTGGTCAGCGCGCGATACAGCCACGCTCGCGCGTAGTTCCAATGCCGCTGGACGGTCTTTTCACAGACGCCCAGAATCTGCGCGATTTCATGAACATCGAGGCCGGCGAAGAATCGCATCTCAACGATGCGCGCATCCATCGCGTCGTCCTTCGCGAGGCGTTCCAGGGCGTCATCAAGCGCCAGAAGGTCGATGTCGCGCTGCGGTGAGATGGCGCAGACATCGGAGAGCATCAATTGTCGCTCGCCTCCACCGCGTTTGATTCGATTCTTGCCGCGCGCGTGATCCACAAGTATCCGGCGCATCGCCTGAGCCGCGAGGGCAAAGAAATGGCCGCGGTCGCGCCAACGCGAGGCATCCTGGCCAACGAGCTTCAGATACGTCTCATGCACCAGCGCGGTTGCTTGAAGCGTGTGACTGGGATTCTCACTTCGAAGCAGCGACCGAGCCATCTCGCGCAACTCGTCGTATACCGCAGGCAATTGCCCATCAGCGGCTGCCTGCTCGGCCAATCGATCGGCCCCCAGCGTCGCCAGGAGTGCAGTGAGGTCGCCTTGTGAGCAGGAGGATGGCGCGGTCTGGCTGGCCACGTGACTATTCGAAATTCTTCTCAAATTCCGTGTCCGATCGCTTGGTCCATTGTCGCGGTTTGTGGGGCATGGAAATAACGTCGCATGCGACCTTGAGAGATACGTCACAACTACTTCTTTTCTTGCGCCGGCTGATGTCTGCAGGGATGCAACCGTTGCCGGCGTCTAGCACATTATGGGGAAACTCTGCGGTACACGCCCAGCCTTCGTGCCACGGAGATCGGTTCCTCCGATCTCAGTGCGCGGATGTGGGATTGGAAAGATCGAATCTCGCCGCACTGCCTTGCGGAGGAACCGCAAGGCAGTGGCACGGCGGGATGTCAGTGCCCACCCGTCTTACTGCGCGGGTGGTCAGGGGTTAAAGACTGTGTGGGCGGCATCAAGGAAATGGAAGCCTTCTGACAACCCAACTGGACCTGACCAAGCGAGTGTTTCGGCGAACCAACCGAAGCTTGTGGGGACAGCGCCGATCAACGTGTAAGCCAGGTCTGCTTGAACGATCGTGCCGTTGATGCTGAATGTGACAGGGGTAATGATTGCCTCTCCGCCAGTAAGAAGAGGTCTCCTGTCTACTGCGGTTCCTGCGAACTCGGCGCCGTCCCAGCTGACGTAAACAATGAATTCAGGCGAAGCATAGGCCTTTAGGAGAGGGTAACCCGCAGGAGCGGTGTTGGGGTCTAAGTCGAAGCCCCACACCCACCAAATTTCATTGTGTCCAGGTGGCGGCAGGGGCGGATTGACGGGTACGGGACCTGCCATTTCCATGAGCAA
>DATKJG010000029.1:0-11659 GCA_035543215.1 Phycisphaerales bacterium
TGTGGAACCATTCTCGGCCAGGCAGCCCGGCCGGCGTGTGCGAAGTCCAGGCGCGCCACAGAGGATCAGCCGCGAGCTTGACCGCCAGTGCACGACGCGCCGCGTCGTGATCAGAATTGTCGGCTGCCATCGATTCCCGCATCACTGCATCCAGGCCGCCAGCAGCGGCAGCAAGTCGATCGACTGCCGCGGTCAGCTGGCTCAGATCGAGCGTCACGCCGCGCTTCTCGGCCCGCGATTTCAGATTCGAAATGTGCTCGCGCAGATCCGTCGCATAGCGCGTGACATCCACGGGCGCGATCTCCGCGTTTGCCAGCCGCGCAGCGATCACGTTGACGATGCGCGTCAGCATGAGCGCCGGCTCGTAGTCCTCGCCTACGGTATGACGGTACCACGCGAGATTGTCGTAGTTGGAGTGATACGCATTCCCCGGCGCGCCGGAACCCGAGAGGCCGCACGATGGCACGCCGAGGTGGCAGTAGAAGCCGACGTGATCCGAACCGCCTCCGAGATTGCCGAAGGATGGCGCGGGCTTGTCAGCCTTCCACGTATCGAAGGCCGTCCTGCCGGTTGCATCGCGCGCCTGCGGCACGGCTTGGGCCGCCTCCTCGATGACGCTCTTGAGCAGAGGGTCGCTCGATGAGCCGAAGTTCGGCCCCATGGTCGCCGCGTCGAGATTGATGTACGCGATCGCATGCGTTGCGATGTCATCGCCGAACTGCTCGCAGAACTCCGTCGAGCCGATTACGCCAAACTCCTCGGCGCCCCAGCAGCAGAACACGATCGAGCGCTGGGGACGAAGGCCCTGGCGCGCGAGCGACGCGAAACTTCGCGCCGCCTCCATGACAAGGATCGTGCCGGATGTCGGGTCGCCCGCGCCGAATCCCCAGGCATCGTGATGGCTGCCAATGTAGATGCGCTGGTCCGACGCGCCCTCGTCGCCGGAGCCCGGCAGCGTGGCGAGGACATTGGCGGTACGCTTCACCTTGCGCTCCTGCTTGACCATCAGATGAAGTTGCAGGTCGTCGCCGCCGGTCAGCCGGTACGCGCACGGCAGGCCGCCCTGCCAGTCCTTGATGAGATTCTCGGGCAGCGGCGTGCCGATCATGCGCGTCATGATCGCCGCCGCTGCGCGATAGCCGACGGGCTGGACAGGAATGTGCGGCAGGCCGATCTTCTCCGGATCCAGCCGCGGCGCATCCTGCGTCGCGGCGATGCCCGGCGTGAGCGGATCGCCCGGCTGATCGAAGGTGATGATCGAGCCGCGCTGAATGCAGGTGTCGTTGGCCCATCCACCCTCGGGGTAGGTGATGCCCTTGCGGTAGCCCGTGTCGTCGGGATCGGTGTAGATGATCAGGCCGCTCGCGCCGGCCTCCTCGGCATACTTGGCCTTGTAGCCGCGGAAGTTGCCGCCGTAGCGCGCGAGCACAATCTTGCCTGTGCAATCGACGCCGTTGGCTTTCAGCGTCTCGAAGTCCTCCTTGGTTCCATAGTTGGCGTACACGACGCCGGCGGTGACGTCGCCCGAGCCGCTGTAGGCGTTCCAGCCGAACGACAGACCGGGATGCGCGACGAAGGGGTCGTTGAGCAGGTTGTCTTCGGTGATGGGCAGCGCGGTCACACCGCGTCGTTGCGGCTTCACGGCATCGCCATTGGCTGGTGGATGCGCCTCGATTCTGCTTGCCTCTTCGCGCTCGCCGATGATCTCGAGTCTTGCATCGATCGGCTCGCACAGAAGCGCCCAGAACTCGTGCACCTTGACATCCTCGAATCCCATCTCGCGGAAGGCCTTCACGATTGACTCGATGACGCGGCGGTCGCCGTCAGTGCCGGCGACGTGCGGTTCGGAGGCGAGCATGTCGTGCCAGGCGCGAAGACGCTGCGGATCGGGGGTTGCGTTGAGCCGCTGCTCGAACTCGCGCTGCATCTCCCATTGCCTTGGCGAGAAGAAGCGCGAGCGAGCCGCTTCAGCCGGCTGCGACTGCGGCGCCGATGACGACGTCGAAGGCGGCTGGGCCAACGCCAGCGTGCCCGCAGTCAGCAATCCCAGGGCAACAACATTGAGAGTCCTTGGCATGGCGTCCATGATACGGCCGGCCGCTGGCAAGTTTCACGCCGCCGCTTCGCGCTTCTTCCGCCAATATCGCAGCATGCCGTCCACGTTCATTGTCAGCAGGTTGCGCGACACATATCGCGCGAAGTCCTGCTCGTTCATGCCATGCCCGGATGACTCCGTGCGATTCCAATCGATGTACTCGCGCAGGATCATGTCGCGTGGCATCTCGCGGTCGAGGCGGATCCGAACGAACTCGGCATGCTGCGGGATGATCTCCGCGAGCCGTGACAGGTGCCGTTCGACGTTGTTCACCCGACCGAAGTGGGTGAGATACAGCGCATCGAAGTTCTCGCGCCGCAGTCGATCAATGCTGGAAAGCCATGCTTCGAGATCGAACTCCGGTGGCGGCGTGGGTACGGACACGAAGGATTCGCTCACCGCCGGCGCGTTGAAGCCGCTCGCATCGCCCGCGAAACAGACTCGCTCGCCATCGATCTCCAGCGCGAAGGCGTGGTGGTGCCGCGCATGCCCGGGTGTCTCGATGGCACGGAATTGCAGCCCGGCAACCTCGATCACATCGTTGTCGCGGATCGGATGCACCTGCGCCGCCGGCACAGGCAGGGGCGTGCCCCAAAGGCGTTCCATCTGGTCGGCGTAAATGCGCCGAGCGCTGTCGATGAGTTTCGACGGATCGGCCAGATGCCGCGCGCCGAACTCGTGCACGTGGAGGTGCGCGCCAGCCCTCGCCAGTTGGCCGGCCGCCCCGGCATGATCGAGGTGAATATGCGTCACCAGCGCGTGCTGGATGTCTCCCATCGCGAGGCCGAGCCGCGAAAGGCCCTCGACGAGCGTGGACATCGTGCTGGCAGGCCCGGTCTCGATCAGCACAGGTCCGAGGGCGCGCTTCTCGTCAAACACCACGAACGCCGCGAGCGCCTGCGGGATGCCGAGGTACTGCAGATCAAGGGTGTGGATCGCGGGCATGCCAGGAAGGGCGAATCGTAGGGCTTGGCGATACGCTGCGTGCATGCCCCGCCCCATGCTCATCTCGACTTGGTCCTTCGGACAGCGCGGCCATGCCGCGGCGTGGCCGGCGCTGGCGTCGGGCGGGGCCGCGATTGATGCCGTCGAGCGCGTGTGCGAGGTCATCGACGCCGATCCGTCGATTGATTCGGTCGGCTTCGGCGGGCTGCCCGATGTGCGCGGCCGCGTCAGCCTCGACGGCTGCATCATGCTCTCGCCGTCGCGCTGTGGCAGCGCGTGTTACGTGCGCCGCTTCATGCACCCGGTTTCGATCGCGCGCAAAATCATGGAGCGCACTCCGCACGTGATGCTCGCGGGCGACGGGGCGGACGCCTTCGCCGACACGCAGGGGTTCATGCCCGCCGACTTGCTCTCGGCCGACGCGCAGGACGCCTGGCACAAGTGGATGAAGGATCAGGCGCCGGTGAACCAGACGCGCGATCGCGGGCTTGCTCAGCCGGGCAAGTCGCCGCGACCGATCGACGTTCCCGGCTCGGGCGGCCGGCTGTTCTTCCATCCCGGTCCGCCCGGCCCCTCCGGCCCGTCCTCCGAGAGTGAAGGCGATCAGCGGCAGCGCTCGCCCTCGATGCACGATGAGAATCGCTGGCGGCATCACGACACGATCGGCGTGCTGGCGATCGACTCTCGCGGCACACTGGCCGGCGCGTGCTCGACCAGCGGCACGCCCTTCAAGCTGCCCGGGCGCATCGGCGATTCGCCGATCATCGGCCACGGACTGTACGTCGATCCCGACGCCGGCGCGGCCACCGCGACCGGGGCCGGCGAACTGATCATGGGGGTGTGCGGCTCGTTCCTCGCCGTCGAATCCATGCGCCGCGGCGAAGCTCCCCAGGACGCGTTGCGTCAGACGCTGCAGCGCATCATCGACAACTTCGATGTCGGCCCGGAACACCAGGTCGCGATGATCGCGCTTCGGCCGGATGGCACATTCGCCAGCGCTGCGCTCCGGCCGGGCTATCGCACATCGGTGCGCATGCGCGATCGCGATGAAGTCATCGAGCCGGAACTCACGATGCTCCCGGATTGATTCTCCCCCCCAATCGCCTGAATCAGAGTCCGTTGTTCGACATCAGCAGAACGAGTTTGGGCTGATCGCCGTTGATGCGCAGCGAGCGGCGGAAGGCCTCGCGCGCCTCGTTGCCAGCGGTGGTGTCGCGCTTCTTGCTCAAGAGCCACGTGTTGATCGCATTGACGCCGATGCCATTCCACGACTGCCAGTGGTTCTCGTCCAGTTTCACCGCCTCGCGATAGGCGTGCAGGCTCTTGTCATAGTTGGCGAGGCGGAAGTGGCACCATCCCAGGCGCTCCCACGCGTTGGCGCTGGGAGCGATCTTGACGAGATTCTCAGCAGTGTTGACCGCTTCCTGGTAGCGACGCTCCTCGGAAAGAACGTTGATGAGGTTCATCATCAGCGGAGCCGTGTCGTCCACCAGTTCCATCGCGGTGAAATACTGCTCGATGGCGTCGGCGTTCCGGCCGACCTTCTCGTACGCGGCGCCGAGATTCACTCGCGCCGTGCCGCTGGCGGGGTCGAGCTGCACAGCCTTCTCCGCGAAGATCAGCGCGCTCTGCGCCTGGTCCATCTGCAGATACGTGGTGGCGATCGCGAGATTGGCCTTGAGCGAATCGGGATCGATGGTCAGGGCGCGCTGGAACGATCGAATCGCCTCGACAAAGCGATTGAGCATCTGCAGCGCCAGCCCGTGGCCGAACTGGGCGTCGAAGTTGCGCGGCTCGAGTTTCGCTGCGCGGGCGTAGGCGGGTTCGGCCTTCTCGTAATCCTGCGTGTCCATGTACACGTCGCCGATACCGACGTATGCGACCGTGATCGTGGGATTCTCCGCGAGGAGCTCTTGGAACATCGCCAGCGCGGCGTCGTAGTTGCCCTCCTCACGCGCGGCTTGCGCCGAGGCGAGGGCTTCCTGCTGCTCGGGCGTGGGCTCGCGCAGGTGCGAAGCCTTGGGCTGATCGCTGGGCGAGGACGTCTTCGGCGCGCTGTGGCAGCCGCCCAGCGACAGGGTCATCACGCCGCACAGCATCACTGTTGCGATGCTCAGGTCTCTCGGATGTCGCATCTGTGTCCTTCTTCTTCTCGTGCGTCGGCAATTCTGTCCTTGAAGGACAGCAACCAGCAGTTCCGCACTCATTATTCACGCCGTTGCATGGCCACGCCATCGGGCGTCGAGCGAATCTGTTATCGGTCGGCCGCCGATGCGGTCTGCGCAGCCCGTGCTGGTTTGTCGACCATTCTCCGCAGTCGCTGGAGGTTCACCCTATCCCATTCCCGCCCATGATCATCGCGTTCCTTGGGCGTTTCCAGGATCTTGGGTACGAATGCGAATGCGGCATGGTTCATCAGGAACCGGAAACACGCCCGATTGCAGCAGCCGTCGCCGATGTGGGCGTGCCGATCGAGGCGCGAGCCGACCGCGCCCCGCGAATCGTTGAAATGAAAGGCTCGCAGGTTCTCGATGTCGCAGGTCTCATCCCATTGCTGCATGACGGCGTGAGCATTGCCGGCCGTGGTCATGTCGTAGCCGGCGGCGGTGACGTGGCAGGTGTCGAAGCAGAACGCAATGCGCTGGGGCTCGCGAACCGCGCCGCGAATCATTGCCAGGTGGTGGAACGAATAGCCGAGGTTCGTTCCCGAGCCGACGGTAGTCTCCAGGCACGCGACCGTGCGATAGCCCGGCAGGTCGGCATGGATGCGATCGAGGGCGCGCACGATGCGCTCGATACCGGCTCGCTCATCGAGGCTGATCGTGCCGGAGAGATCGTTCGCGGAACCGCGCGTACGAGGCTCGCCAAGGTGAGCGCCGGGATGCATCACGACCAGCGGCACTCGCAGCGCCTCGCAGCGCTCGATCTCATCGCGCATTGCCGCCAGCGAGCGTTTCCAGAGCGTCGCGTCCGGCGAGGCGAGATTGATCAGGTAACTGTTGTGGCTGATCACGCGAGCCGGCCCGCCGTCGCTGATCGAATCCCATCCCATCGCGGTCAATTCCGCGAGCCATTCCTCCCTCTGTTGCTCGTTGGGCGGTGTCGGCCGCCATTGCCGCTGGTTGGCCGTGAACACCTGCACGCAATCCGTGCGCAGTCGCTTCGCCTGGCGCAAGGCGTTGACCATTCCTCCGGCGATCGACAGGTGCGAACCGAGCATGCGACGAGTCTAGCGAGCGCAGCGGCTACACTCTGCGCATGCCGCCGCTGACCATCGCCCACGTCACGCACGAAGCCTGCGAGAAGATCGGCGGCATCGGCAGCGTGCTCGAAGGCTTCATCACCTCGCCGGTGTACCAGCAGCGCGTCGGCCGGACCATTCTCATCGGGCCGTACCCGAATCACCTGGAGTTGGCGGCTGAGCAGCGCCTCGGGAGCGATGGTCAGGTGCTGTACAGCACCGTCGACAAGATCGATCGCGCGGATCTGGCTGGCAAACTTCATCCGATTGAATGGGCGTTCAACGTCGCGCTGGTGTATGGCCGGCGGCGCTTTCAACTGCCTGGTTCAGTCGATCACGTCGGCGACGCCGAGGTGCTGCTGATCGATGTGTTCAACGTCAATCAGCAGCGCTTGAACAACTTCAAGTACCGCCTCGCCGAGACCTTCGGCATCGATTCCACGCGCTACGAGGCCGACTGGGGCTACGAGGAGTACGTGCGCCTGGCCGAGCCGGCGTTCTACGCGCTGCTGGCGCTGCTGGATGACGCGGAACTGCCGTGCGGGCTCGTCTCGCACGAGTTCATGGGCATGCCCACGGCGTTCAAGGCCATCCTCGACGGCCAGAAGCAGTTCCGCACCGCCTTTCACGCGCATGAGTGCGGCACGGCGCGCCGAATCGTTGAGAATCATCCGGGCCACGACGTCGCGTTCTACAACGTTCTCCGCAAGGCTCGGGCCGAGCATCGCTACGTTCAAGATGTCTTCGGCGATCAGTCCGATTCCTTCCGCCACGCGCTGGTCAGCCGCGCGCACCTGTGCGATGCGATTCTCGCTGTGGGCGACTACACGGCCCAGGAGATGCACTTCCTCGGCGATCACTTCGATCATCACGTCATCGACCTCGTCTACAACGGCATTCCTCATCTGAAAGTGGATGCCGGAATGCTCGAACGCAGCCGAGCGATGATGTGCGAGTACGCGCAGCGGCTCATCGGCTGGAAGCCCGATGTGATCATGACGCACGTCACGCGGCCGGTGATCAGCAAGGGCATCTGGCGCGATTTCCTGGTGTGCGATGAACTCGACCGAATGCTGGCGCGCGAGAGTCGACGCGGCGCGTTGTTCATTCTGACCAGCGCCGGCGGCGCGCGAAGGCCGCAGGACATTCGCAGCATGGAGGATGAGTACGGCTGGCCGCGGCAGCACCGGGCCGGCTATCCCGATCTCGTCGGACCCGAACTCGATCTCGCCGCCATCGTGGATCGCTTCAACGCCTCGCACACGCACGTGCAGGCGGTGCTTGTCAATCAGTTCGGCTGGTCGGGCGAACTCATCGGCGATCGATTGCCGGCCAAGATGGACTTCGGCGACCTGCGCCGCGCGACGGATGTCGAGTTCGGCATGGCCACCTACGAGCCCTTCGGCATCAGCCCGCTCGAGCCCTTGGGCGCGGGCGCGATTTGCGTGATCTCGAGCGTGTGCGGCTGCGCGGCGTTCGTGCGCGACGCGGGCGCAGGTTTGCCGCTCGACAACGTGATCATCGCTGACTTCATACAGTTGCCGCGCGACATGTCGATCGATGAACTGAGGTCGATGTCGCAGTCGCAGCGCGATGAGGTCGAACGGCGGGTGACATCGGATGTCGCAGCCGAACTGATGCGCCGGCTGCCGCGCACCGCCGGCGATCGCAAGCGATTGCTGGAGCAAGGTCAGGCGCTGGCAGCGCGACTGACCTGGGATCGCGTGCTCGAGCGGCACCTGCGGCCGGTGGTGCGAAGGGTGATGGGGGATCGATACCCCGGCGTCGAGGGCACGACGCCGCGCGCGGAGGCCACGATGCGGCCAGCCGCTGCCGCGGCGCGACGGTGACCAAGTGTCCCAAATCGTGCCGGGGCGAAAGGGTCGTCCACCAAGGCGTCTCCTTTATTGCGATTTTGCTTAAATTCAATCACTAGCGGCTGGTGCCAATCGTCGCGGGTGAAACGCAGCGAGCTACGCCACCGGTTTTCCCATGTGCCGCGCGAGCGCGCGGATCGTCGCCGGTCGCGTACCGCAGCAACCGCCGATGATCGTCGCGCCCGCCGCCACCCACCGCGCCGCGTACTGCGAGTAGATCTCCGGATCGATCGCGTCGGTGCAGACCCAATCGCCCGCTGGAGTCGCCTTGCCGATGTTGGCGTAGGCGCTGATGCGGACCGGCTGCGGCACGAGCATGCGCAGCAGTTTGATCTGGGCCTCAATGGCCTGCGCGGCGACGCAATTGACCCCGATCGAGAAGGCGCCTGTCAACGATGGGAGGATGTCGGTCAGCGTCTCGCCGGAGAGGAGGATATTGGGCGGCCCGTCGCTGCGCGTGCAGAAACTGATCATCCAGAAGGCGGGAGGCTTGACCAGTTCCATCGCAGCCCGCGCGGCTGCTCCGGCCTCGCGCAGGCAGTTCTGCGTCTCGATGAGGACGCCATCGATGCCCGCTTCGAGAAGGTGCGTGATCAATTCGCGATGCTCGGCCTCGCACGCTTCCAGCGGCGGCGCGAGATCGGGGCGATAGCAATCCTCCAGCGGCGCGACCGAGCCGACAATTCTCGCACCTGGATTGACGGCGTCGCGAGCGCGCTGAGCGATCTCAACCGCGCGGTGCGTGAGTTCGCGTGCGCGATCGCCCAGGTCCGGGCCCACCTTGGCCAGCGAGCGGCGATGCGTGCGGAATGTGTTGGCGGTGATCATGTCAGCCCCGGCTTCGAGATAATCGCGATGCACCGCTTCGAGAATCTGCGGGGCTTCGAGGATCGCATGGGCCGACCACAGCGGCAGCGAGATATCCACGCCGCGCCGGCCGAGTTCAGTGCCGGTCGCGCCGTCGAGCAGGAGGATGGTGCGTTCGGCATTCACCGCATCAGCGCACGGTACGGAGCATCAGCACGGCCGTCGCGCCATAGGCGACGAGCGCAAGGGCCAGGATCACAAGCCCGATGATCAGGCGGTCCAGACGGCGTTCAATGTAGCCGTCGGGAAACTCGCCGATCGTGTGTCCGCACTCGGGGCACCGTTCGCCTGGCCTATGCGTGTGCAGGTCGTATCGGCAATGCGAGCACCGGCGCGAGACCTGCCAATGGGCCTTGACCGATGACACGATCAGCGTGAATCCGATGAACGTGAGGATGATCGCGGTCAGGAGCGCCAGGAGAATCATCGCGTCGCTCCCCGGGCGAATGGGGAGGCGCGTTGCAGCGTCTCGGCCATCTTTCGAGCCGCCGCACCGCGATGCGAGCGGGCGTTCTTCTCGGCTGTGGAGAGTTCCGCGCTGGTGCACTGACGATCGGGCAGGTACAGCAGCGGGTCATAGCCGAAGCCGTTGGAACCGCGCGGACTTCGGGCGATGATGCCCGGAAATTCGCCGCGCGTCTCAGCCTGCACATTGCCCTGCGCATCGGCAAGGCACATGGCGCAGACGAAGCGGGCGGCCCGCCGATTGATCGGCAGGTTCTCCAGTTCGCGCAGCAGTTTGGTGTTGTTGGCGGCGTCGCGCTCGGCCCGCGTCGCGCCGATACCCGCGTAGCGCGCCGAGTGCACCCCCGGCCTCCCGGCCAGCGCATCGACCTCCAAGCCGCTGTCATCGGCCAAGCATTGGCGGCCGGTCGCCTTGGCGTAGGCGATGGCCTTGATGCGGGCGTTTGCTTCGAAGGTTGCTCCATCCTCCACCGGCTCGCGCGGCTGCGGTCGAATCGCGTCCAGGCCGTAGACCTCGATGCCCAGTGGCGCGAGGATCGCCTGCACTTCCTCGATCTTGTGTGGATTGGATGTCGCGAAGAGCAGGCGCATGATCCGTGAAGTCCGTGCGCGCGCCCCGGGCAAGCCCGGGGCCATGTGATTCAGCCCCGCGCCCATTCGGGCGGCACCGTTCCGGATGTGGCGATGATGCGTGAATGGATGCCGCCGCGGCCCTTCCATTCCGTGATCACCTGCAGCCAGCGCGGCGCCATCGCCTTCGCCAGGTCATCGCGAATCCGATTCGTCACCGCTTCGTAGAAGATGCCTTCGTTGCGAAACGACTGGCAATACAACTTCAGGCTCTTGAGTTCCACGCACAACTTTGCTGGCGAATAGTGCAGGATGATGCGGCCGAAGTCGGGGTGGCCGGTCTTCGGGCACAGCGAGGTGAATTCCTCGTTGATGTGTTCGATGACGAACGGCGAATCGACCGGGGTGGGGAAGACCTCGAGCAGCGATGGATCGGGCATGGAGCATGGATTGTACGAGACGCGCAAGGCGGCGATCGCGCGTTATCCTCTGTGCATGAGCAAGGCTGCGGCCCCCCCACAGGCGCAACAGGCGAAATCCACGAGCGCCGCGACTCCGCTGCGATCCGCCGTGGCCGAGTACATTGAGCTGGCCAAGGTGATCCGTGCCGGCGGCGGGCCCAAGGGAGCCGAGCGGCAGCACCGCCACAATCGCCTGACGGCGCGCGAGCGCATGGACCTGCTGCTCGATCCCGGCTCACCGGCGTTTGAATGCGGCCTGTTTGCGGCGTGGAACATGTATGCCGAGGCCGGCGGCGCGCCGGCAGCGGGCGTCGTCACCACCATCGGGCACGTGGGGGGGAAGTTGTGCATGGTCATCGCCAACGACGCGACGGTGAAAGCCGGCGCGTTCTTCCCGATGACCTGCAAGAAGATCATCCGCGCGCAGACAATCGCCGAGCGCGCCCGGCTGCCACTGCTGTACCTGGTGGATTCCGCGGGCGTGTACCTGCCCATGCAGGAGGATGTCTTCCCCGACACCGACGACTTCGGCCGCATCTTCCGCAACAACGCGGTGATCAGCGCCCAAGGCATCACACAGATGGCGGCGATCATGGGCAACTGCGTCGCGGGCGGCGGCTACCTGCCCGTTCTGTGCGACACGCTCCTGATGACCGAAGGCAGCGGGCTGTATCTCGCAGGGCCGGCGCTGGTGAAGGCCGCGATCGGTCAGGAAGTCGGCAACGAGGAACTGGGCGGCGCGTCGATGCACGCGGAGATCTCCGGCACGATCGACTTCAGGGAGAAGGACGATCCCGCCGCGCTCAAGCGCCTGCGGGCGCTGATGCTGGCCAATCAATCGGCTCATGTCGCGCCGGTGCCGCCCTTCGAATCGCACAAGGCGAAGCGCGCGGGGGAGGATGTGTTCGCGATCATCAAGGGCACCGCCGGCGGGGCCGAGCAGTACGACGTGGAGGACCTGCTGGCGTGCATCGTCGATGACGGCTCGTTCAACGAGTACAAGGCCGACTACGGCATGTCGATCGTGTGCGCGTATGCGCGCATCGGCGGCTGGCCGTGTGGCATCGTCGCCAACCAGCGCACACTCACGCAGCGCAAGATGCCCGGCGGCAAGGCCGGGCCATCCACGGCTGTGAAC